>JADZEM010000046.1 GCA_020850535.1 Chloroflexota bacterium | reverse complement strand
TGACCGTCAACGTTCGCGCTATCTGCTGCCCCTCGACGTTTGCGTCAGCGGTCAGCAAAGCGTCTGTCATCCTGAACGAGCGAGCTTGCGAGCGACGTGAAGGATCTCCCAACCGTGACGGTCAGCGCGTGAGATCCTTCGCTGCGCTCAGGATGCCATGGGGAGTTGCGTTTTTACTCCATCGCAGCGGCGCGCGTCAGCCGGTATGCTTCCACGATCCACGATCCACGATCCACGATCCACGATCCACGATCCACGATCCACGATCCACGATCCACGATCCACGATCCACCCTACGCGCGCTCGCGGGGCTTCGGCAGGTTCAGGGCGCCGCCGGCCGCCGCCCAGGCCGCTTCGCCGATGGCCTCCGCCAGCGTCGGGTGGGCGTGGATCGTCCCCATGATGTCTTCGAGGGTCGCCTCCAGCCGGATGCCGAGCGTTGCCTCGGGGATCAGCTCACTGGCCTGGGGGCCGATGACGTGCATGCCCAGCAGTTCGCCGTATTTGGCGTCGGCCACGACCTTGACCATGCCGTCCGTCTCGCCGTAGGTCATCGCCCGGCCGCTGGCGACGAACGGGAAGCGCCCGATCCGCACGTCGTAGCCGGCCTCGCGCGCCTTCTTCTCGGAAAGGCCGACCGAGGCGACCTCGGGATGGGTGTACGTACAGGCCGGGACGGCCTTGTAGTCCATCGGGTGGCCCTTGCCGGCAATCGCCTCGACAGCGGCCACGCCCTGGTGCGAGGCGACGTGTGCCAGCAGCATCCGACCGCTGAGGTCACCGATAGCGTAGACGTTCGGGACGTTCGTGCGAAGGTAGTCGTCGACCGGCACGAAGCCCCGGCGGTCGGTCGCCACGCCGACAGTCTCCAACCCCAGGCTGGCCGTGTTCGGCTTGCGGCCCACGCCGACCAGGATCTTCTCGGCGGCGACCTTCTCCTGCTTGCCGTCCTTGAGCGTCAGCGTGCCGACGCTCAGGCCATCGTCGCCGACCGTGATCTCTTCGAGCTTCGCCTCGGTGTGGACCGTGACGCCCTGGCGCTGCAGCGAGCGCGCCAGCGTCTTGCCCATGTCCTCATCCTCAAGCGGGAGGAGCGTCGGCAGCATCTCGACCAGCGTCACCTTTGTGCCGAATGACGCGAACACGCAGGCCCACTCGCTGCCGACCGCGCCGCCGCCGATGATCAGCATCGACTTCGGGATCTCGCGCAGGGCCAGCGCGCCGTCGCTGTCGATGACGCCAGGGCCATCGCCGCCGGGTATCGGCAGCTTCGCCGGGAGCGACCCCGTCGCCAGGATCACGTTCTTGGCGTTGACCGTCGCATCCGATGCGCCTGAGACCTTGACCTTGCCACGCTCGGTCAACTGGCCGTGGCCCTTGATGACCTCGACGTTGTACGACTTCATCAGGCCGCCGATGCCGCCCACCAGTTGCTTGACGACCTTCTCGCGGCGGTCCACCACCTTGCCGAAATCGACGGTGATGTTGTCGGCGCTGATGCCGTAGTCCGCCGAGTGGCGCATGGTCGTCAGGACTTCGGCCGAGCGGAGCATCGCCTTGGTCGGGATGCAGCCTCGGTTGAGGCAGACGCCGCCCAGCTCCTCGCGCTCTACGACCGCGACCTTCAGTCCGAGTTGGGAGGCCCGCACGGCGGCGACGTACCCGCCGGGGCCAGTCCCAATGATGCAGACGTCGACGTTGTGCTCCGACACCATTCGCTCCCCACCTGAAGTCATCGACACGGTGTCGTGAACTCCAGAAAGTCAACCAGGATCAGGGTGTACGGGGGAATTGTAGCGGAGGCGTCCGGCCCCCCTGGGAATGGCAGAGCGCGGCAGGTGATGCCGGTGCGCATCCCTACCCGATCTCGGCGACCACCTCGCCCATCTGGGAGACATCGTAGCCGCCCAGCGCTGCCACCTGCTCGCGGAAGGCCGCCCCGCGAATCAGCGCGAGCAGCGGGTCGAGCAGGCCCGACTCGTAGACGGGCCTGGGGATGACGAGGTCGTAGCGCTCCTTCATGAGCGGCACGAAGTCAAGATGCAGCGCGCGAGCCGCCGCCAGGATGCCCAGGCCGGTGTCCGCCGAGCCGCCCGATACGGCTGCGGCCACGGCCAGGTGGGTGTACTCCTCGCGGCGGTAGCCCTGGATCAGGGCCGGCGCCGCCCCCATCTGCTTGAGACGGTAGTCCAGCAGCACGCGGGTGCCGGCCCCACGCTGCCGGTTGACGAACTGGACGTCTGGCCGCAGGAGATCGTCCAGGCCGCCGAGCGCCTTGGGGTTCCCCTTCGGCACGATCAGCCCCTGGTCACGGTAGACGAGGTTGACCAGCACGACCGGCGTCTCGGGCAGGTAGCGCCTGACGTAGGAGACGTTGTACTCGCCGCTGTCCTCGTCCAGCAGATGCGATCCTGCCAGGTGCGCCTCGCCGCGCTGCAGGGCGATCAGGCCGCCCAGGCTGCCGACATTCGACGAGGACAGGCTGAGGCCAGTGTGGGCCTTGCTCAGCTCGCTCGACAGAAGATCGAGGGTCAGGTCGTGGCTGCCGATGGCGACGATGGTCCGGTCGATCTCGGCCGGGTCGCGCAGCAGCTCGACCTCGACCTCGGCGCCGGCCTGGAGCCCCTCCGACAGGCGCGGGACCAAGGCGATCCCGTCCGCGCGCACCAGCGACATAGTGACGCCCGCGCCCCGCTGCAACGGCGTGGCGATCAGCCGTCCGTTGACGCGGCCCAGCTTGACGCGCAGGAACTCGTCCTCACCCATTGGGGAGAGGATCTTGCGGGTGATGGTCGCCGTCGCCTTCGGGCGGGTCGGGGCGCTCGCGCCGAGCAGTCGGTAGATCAGCGGTTTGACGAACAGCTCGCAGGTCAGGACGGCCGAGACCGGGTAGCCAGGGATGCCGATGATCGGCTTGCCGCGCGCCACCCCGAGAATGATCGGGTGGCCGGGCCGGATCGCGCAGCCATGGACAACCACCTGCCCCAGCTCGCTCACGATCCGGGCGGTGAAGTCCTCGGAGCCGGCCGACGAGCCGGCGTTGACCAGCACGATGTCGTGGGTGTCCAGCGCCGCCGAGATGCGCTCTTTGAGCAGTTCGTACTTGTCGGCCGTGATGCCCTGGCGGTGCGGCTCGCCGCCCCACTCGGCGATCTGGCCGGCCAGCATCAGCGAGTTGAACTCGACGATGTCGCCCGGCTTGACGTTCGTGCCCGGCTCGACCAGCTCGGTGCCAGTGGGGAAGATCGCGACCCGTGGTTTGCGTCGCACGTTCAGGTACGGATGTCCGCAGGCGGCAGCCGCCCCGAGATCGACGGCCGCGAGCACCTTGCCCTCGGGGAGCACCAGCTCGGTGGCGACGATATCCTCGCCCATCGAGCGGACATGCTGCCAGGGCGCGACGGGAGCCATGATCTCGATCTCGCTGCCGTGCGAGTGGATGTGCTCGACCATGATGACGGCGTTCATGCCGTCCGGCAGCGGGTCGCCGGTGTCCACCCACTCGGCCTCCGGGCCGAGCTTCAGACGGATCGGCGTGGCCTCGGACGCGCCTCGCGTGTCCTCGGCACGGACCGCCGCGCCGTCCATCGCCGCGCCGTGGTAGTGCGGGTTGGAGAGGGCCGCCCAGACCGGCGACGCTGTGACGCGTCCCAGCGCGTCGCCAACCGGCACCCGCTCGCTCTCGATAGGCTGCAGCGCACCGGCTGCCGCCAGCGCCTCGTCGTAGCGCCGACGGGCCTCGTCCAGCGGGATATCTTCGAGATAGACCTTGCGTGGCATCGTGGCTCCGTCCCGAGCGCCGGTCGGTGGTCGGACAGCAGCCGCCTCGCCGCGCGCATGTGGAATTCGAGTGCTCGCGCGTGTGTGCAGGCGTTAGAACAGGATGACCTGCACCCACTGCCCCTCGGTCAGGCCGCTGGTGTCGAGGTCGATGCGGACCATGCCGTCCGATTTGACCAGGGTGTAGATCAGGTTTGACTTGCCGAAAACCGGCTCGGCCCAGATCCCGTCTGGGCGGTGGTCGAGCCGAACCTGGAAGTAGTCCTCGCGGCCGGGCGCCGAGGCGACGTTGCGGGTCAGCCGCGCCGACACCGTCTGGCGGAACTCCGGATCGGTGCGGCCGGCCAGCCGGTGCAACGTCGGGCCAACGAACAGGTCGAACGTGACCATGCAGCTGACCGGATTGCCGGGCAGGCCAAAGACCGGTTTGTCGCCGATCATCGCCAGGATGGTCGGCTTGCCGGGCTTGAGCGAGACCCCATGCACCAGCACGCCCGGCGTGCCGAGTGAGGCGATCACCTGGGCCGTCATGTCGCGGGTGCTGACCGAGCTGCCAGCGGAGAGGATCAGCACGTCCACCTGGGGCAGCGCCTCGCGGGCGGCCGTCTCCAGCGCCTCGTAGACGTCCGGCACGACGCCGAACTTCACCGGCGTGTGGCCGGCCCGCTCGACCAGCGTGGCAATGGTGTAGGTGTTGATGTCGCGGATCTGGCCGGGACCGGGCTGCCGGTCTGGCGACACGATCTCATCGCCGCCGGAGATGATGCCGACGCGCAGCCGCTTCGAGACGCCGACCTCGGTGATGCCGAGCGCCAGCAGACCGCCCACGTCCTGGGGCCGGAGCGCGTGGCCGGCGTCGAGCAGGCGGACGCCCGTCTCCACATCCTCGCCGATCTGGATGACGTGCTCGCCGGGCGCGACGGGCCGCAGCACCTCGATGGTGGTGGCGTCCACGTCCTGGGTGTGCTCCATCATCACGACGGCGTCCGCGCCGTCTGGGAGCATGCCGCCGGTCGCGATCCGCACCGTCTCGCCCAGCTCAGGGCTGCGCCGAGCCGGCCGACCCATCAGCACCTCGTCCACGATGGTCAGGTAGGCCGGCAGCCCTTCGCTCGCGCCGAACGTATCTTCGGCCCGCACCGCGAAGCCGTCCATCGTCGACCGGCGGAACGTCGGCAGGCGGCCGGGCGCGTCCAGGCTCTCGGCCAGTACGCGCCCCAGTGCGTCTTCCGTCCGCACCCGCTCGACGGCGACCGGCCCGTGAAGGTACGCCTCGAGCTTCGCGAACGCGTCGCGAGTGGTCAGGACGTTGAACAGTTCTTTGACGGCTCCGCCGTGCATATCATCACCGGGGCCAGGCCGGCCCTTCCGCTGGCCTGGATTGTACCAGCGACGCGCTCCTCTCCCGAACCGGTCAGGCGTCGGCCTCGACTTTGAGGTCGAGGACCGTGCCGCCAGTGGCCCGGACCAGCTCGGCCGGCGCGACGGGAAAGACGGCGTTTGGCGTGCCGGCCGCCGCCCAGACGACATCGAACGTCGTCAGGTCGCGGTCGATGATGACCGGCAGCGGGGTGGTGTGCCCGAGCGGCGGCACGCCGCCGATGGCGAACCCGGTCGCCGCGCGGACGGTGGCGGCGTCGGCCCGCGCGATGCTCTTGCCGAGCGCCGCGCCGAGTCGAGCAGTATCCAGGCGATTGGACCCCGAGACCAGCGCCAGGATCGGCTCGCCATCGGCCAGGAAGACCAGCGACTTGACGATTCTCGGGACGGTGGCGCCGACCGCCGCGGCGGCCTCCTCGGCGGTCCGCGTGCTGGCGGGGGTCTGGCGAATCTCGGCGTCGATACCGGCGGCGTGCAGGGCATCGGCAACGCGCTTGACGGACGGTTTCACGTCGGCTCCTCTCCTTCAGGCGAATGCTATACTCGCGGCGCACGGCGAAGCACCCAGACTCGTCGCAACGCGCGGCCAGAAGTGGCCCGGGCCTCCGTCGCAGCCCGCCTGACGGACATCCGCCATGCATCTCGCCTTCTTCGAACGCGACGCCGACCTGCTGGTAACCGACCTCGAGCGGTCCCACTACCTGGATCGTAGTGGACGGTATCAAGGGCTGCGCTGGCCGTCCATCTACGAGCGGTACGCCGAGGTGTGGTCGCTCGACGCCTACGAGCAACTGCTGGACATCGACGCCGACGAGCGGGTCGCACCTGGGCTGCAGCGGCTGGTGCTGGAGCAGTTCGTCCGGAGCGCCGAGGCCCGCTCACAGGCCGACATCGCCGTGCAGGAGCGGCTCACGACGGTCGACTGGGGTGGCGACACGCTGCCGTGGCGGCTGGCCCAGCAGATGGTCACCCTCGAACCCGAGAGGGAGCCGCGCCACGAGCTGGACGAGCAGCTACGCGGTGTCTACAAGCCGCTCCAGCGTCTGCGTCTGGACCGGCTGCGGGCGGCCCGCGAGCAGATGCTGCTGCTCGGTCAGTACGATCAGCCGACCGACGACCTCGGGTTCTGGGCCACCGTCCGCGCCGTGGCCGTCGACGAGGTGTCCAAACTGGCCACCTGGCTGCTTGAGGAGACGAGAGAGCTGTACCTGGACGCCCTGCGCGACCAGTTGATCCACTTCAAGCTGGACGACGGCGATGCCTGGGAGGTGGATCTCGAATGGCTGTTCCGGGGCGAGGCCTACGACCGCATCTTCCCGGATCACCGCCTGATGCCGACTGTCACGCGGATGGTCTGGGACCTCGGCATCCGGCTGCAGGACCAGACCCAGGTCAAACTCGACCAACAGGATCTGGCGGACCGCGTCGCCCGCTCGTTCGTCGCGCCCATCGGCGTCCCAGATGAGGTAGTGGCAGTACTGGCCCCGCGCGGCGGCTACGCCGACGTCTCCGCGATGCTGCGGCTGGTGGGCGAGGCCGAGCGGTACGCGCATGCTGACCCGACGCAGTCCATCGTCTACCGGCGCTTCGGCGACGCGGCCCTGAGCGAAGGGTACGGCCTCCTGTTCGCCGGGCTGCTCGGGAAGCCGGACTGGCTCTCGCTGCGCCTGGAGGCCGACGCCACCCGCGATGCCATCCGCCTTCAGGCGTTCGAGCGGCTCTACCGCGTGCGCCGGGCAGCGGCCAGCCACCTGTACGAGGTGGAGCTACGGAAGCATCCGGAGCCGGAGATGCTGGAGTCGGAGTACGTGGACCGATTCGCCGATGCGCTGATGGTCCGCCCGTTCGCCGAGGACTTCCTGAACGTCACGGACGATCCGTTCGCCGGCGCGCGCCACCTGCGGGCGGCGCTGTTCGGAAGCCAGCTCTCGGCGTTCCTGGCCCAGGAGCACGACGAGGATTGGTATCGCTCGGCGCGGGCCGGCCGCTTTCTGGTGGACCGCTGGCGCGAGGGCCAGCGCTACACAGCTGAGGAGCTCGTGCAGCACCTCGGGTACGAGGGTCTCGACCCCTCGCACCTGCTCGAAGAGCTGCGCACCGCCCTCGTCGGCTGAGCGTTCGACGATAGACGCTTCGGACGCTCGCCGACGTTTCGGGTGACCCGGTACGGTCAACGCTGACGCCCCTGGGATCACCTGGACCAGCTGCTACTTGAAGCGGTAGGTGATCCGACCGCGCGTCAGGTCGTAGGGGGACAGCTCCATCTTGACGCGGTCGCCCGCCAGGATGCGAATAAAGAACTTCCGCATCTTGCCGCTGACGTGCGCCAGCACCATGTGACCGTTGTCCATCTCGACGCGGAACGTCGCATTCGGCAGCGCCTCAGTGACGGTGCCTTCAACCTCTACCGCGGTGCCTTTCGCCATGCACACTCCCTGGACGGCGCGGTACGCCGTCGAACTTCGCGAACTTGACCGCTCTCTGCCGTAGGCCCAGCAGCGCAGCAGTTGCGAAGCGTGCTGACGACCTCAGGCGGATAGGCGCTCCAGACGCACCATCGGCGTCCTCCGTTCCTGACAGATGTTACCGCATGCGAGGGAACAGGCGACAGGGAAGAGATTCTTCACCCGGTGTTCTGGAGGCCGGCGGCGATCCCGTTGACGGTCTGGAGCAGCGTCCGCAGGCGAGGATCGTCCGTGCGGCTGCCATCAGCGCGCCACTGCCGCAACTGCTCGACCTGCACGCAGTGGATCGGGTCCACATACGGGTTGCGCAGGGCAATCGAGCGGCGCAGGACCGGCGCGCGCTCCAGCAACCGATCCTGCGCCGACGCCAGCAAGACGTAGCGCAGCGTCAGGTCGAACTCGCGCTCGATGGCGGCGAGCACCGAGTTCCGGGCCTTGGGGTCAGCCACGAGTTGCGCGTACAGGCGCGTGACCGGCGGCGACGCGACGCCCAGGCTGATCTGAGTGTTGTCGATCAGCGAGCGGAAGTACGGCCAGCGGCGGTACAGCTCTGCCAGCAATTCGGAGCCGCCCGGCTCGGCCGCCACCTCTGCCAGCGCCGTTCCGAGGCCGTACCAGCCCGGCAGGTTGCTGCGATTCTGGGTCCAGGAGAAGACCCAGGGGATCGCACGAAGGTCGTCGATATTGCCCCGGCTGCCCCGGCTGACCGGGCGCGAGCCCACCGTCAGTTGCGAGAGCACGTCGATGGGCGTGGCCTCGCGGAAGAACGGCAGCAGGTGGGGCGACTCGTAGACCAGCGCGCGGTAAACCTGCCGGCCGCGCTCCGCGATGCCGTCCATCAGCGTGGCCCAGGTCGGATCGGCAGGTGCCTGCCCGGCCCGCGCGGCCGGGTCCAGCGAGGCCCGGATGACCGCGCCGACCATCTGCTCCAGGTGGCGACGGGCGATATGCTGGTTCGCGTAGCGGGCGTAGACGACCTCGCCCTGCTCGGTCACCTTGAACCGTCCGCCGGCCGCGCCGAGCGGCTGGGACAGGATGGCGCGCTGCATCGGTCCGCCGCCCCGCCCGATGGCCCCGCCCCGCCCCTGGAAGATCACGAAGCGGACCGCGTGGCGGGCCGAAAGGGCTGCCAGGGCCTGCTGGGCGGCGTAGAGCTGCCAGCTTGAGGCGACCGAGCCGCCGTCCTTGTTGCTGTCGGAGTAGCCGAGCATGATCTCCTGCTCGTCGTTCCACGCCGCGAGGTTCCGCCGAAACGGCGGCGAGGTCAGCAACGACTGCATGATCTCGTCGGCGCGGGCCAGCTCATGGACCGTCTCGAAGAGGGGGACCACGCGCACCGCCAGGCCGGCCTCGTTCGCGCCCGGCGGGTAGATCCCGACCTGCTGCGCCAGCACCAGCACTTCGAGCAGGTCGCTCGGCTCGTGGGTCATCGAGACGATGTAGGTGGGGCAGGCGTCACGACCCAGCCGCTCCTGGATCTCGCGAACGACTCCGAGGACGGCGACCGTTTCGCGGCTCGCCGCGCTCAGCTTCGCGATGCTGACCGGCAGCGGGCGGGCCTCTTCCAGCAGACGGCTGAGCAGCCTGACCTTCTCAGCTTCGGGCAGGCTGCCGTAGGCGTCGGCCAGGCCGCAGGCGGCCAGCATCTCGGTCAGCGCCTGCTCGTGGCGGTCGCTGTGCTGGCGGATCTCCAGCGCCGCGAAGTGGAAACCGAACGTCCGCGCGCAGGTCAGGAGATCGGCCAGCGCACCATCGGCCAATCGTCCCGCATGCGCCCGTCGCAGGCTCTCGCGGATCAACTCCACGTCGGCGATCAGCTCGTCGACGTTGGCGTACGCTCCTGGCGGCGGCACCGGCAGATCCCACGCCGTCGCCTGGGTCCGCCGGAGCCGCTCCTCGATGAAGCCGAGCTTCTGGCGGTACGGCTCGATCTGGGCGCGGCGCTCCAGCTCGGCCGCCAGCTCAGGCATCACGTCGGCGTCGGCCCGCAGCGAGTTCGCCAGATCGTGGGAGATGAGCGCCCGTGTGGAGGCGACGCTCAGCTCGTGCCCGATCTGCTCGACGCGACGGAGGTAGCCGGTGAGCGCCACCGAACGATGCCGGCCAATGGTCTGGCGCGTCACCTCTGGCGTGACGTTCGGGTTGCCGTCGCGGTCGCCACCGACCCACGAATGCACCTCGACGACCCGTCCGGCTCGCAACTGGACGTGCGGATAGCGCTCGCCAAACGCGCGCCGCAGCTCGCGGTGGATCACCGGCGTCGCCCGAAAGATGCTTGGGCCGACGATGGACAGGACGGTCTGCACCTCGTCCAGCACCGTCGGGCGGCGGGGCCGAACCTCCTCGGTCTGCCAGAGCAGGGTGATCGCTTCGAGGATCTTGGCTTCGCGTGACGACTGCTCCTCGCGGGTCAGCGTTCGCCCATCTCCGAGCCGGACAACCTCGCCCAACCGGGCCAGCAGATCGAGCACCGTGCGCCGGCGCGACTCGGTCGGGTGCGCGGTGAAGGTCGGCGTGACACACAACTGCGCCAGGAACGCTTGCACGTCCTGAACGGGCATGTCGGCTGGGACAGCGGCGACGGCCTCGGCGATGGACTCGCGCAGCGGCTCGTCGGGCGCGGCCAACTGGCGTTGGCGCAGCGAGCGAAGCCGGTGCTCCTGTTCCAGCGTGTTGATGACGTGAAAGTAGCTGGCGAAGGCCCGCACCACGGACGGTGCGAGGTCGGGATCGAGGTCGGCGGTCAGCGACAGCAGCGCCGAGAGATCGACGTCCAGGTTGTCCCGCAGCTCGATGGCCCGCGTCCGCGCCCGCTCGACAGCGGCCAGCAGCGCCTCGCCGCCCTGCTCGAGCAGGACGGCGCCAAGCAGCGACCCGAGATACCGAACGTCGGCCCGAAGATCGTCAGCCGGCAGGTCGCGGGCCGCGGATCGGTCCTTGCGCGCCTCTTCCACGATCCGCTCGCCTCCCTGGACCGATAGTAGTCCCGCTGGCGTCCTCCGGCCGACCGCTAAGCTCGGTCGGCCGGAGGCTCTGCTCCGCTGAGTGCCTGCAAGAGGCGCGCCTCGATGATCTGGTCCATCCCCAGCTCGCGTGCCTTGACGTGCGTTCTGCTGGTCGAGATCAAGACATCCATCGGCAGCAATCCGACGATCTCGCTCTCGATCACCTCGACGCCGGCGGCGGCAGCCTGCTCGGCCACCGTCCGATAGACCACGTGCAGGGGCGTCACCGAGGTGTCGAGCAGATTCATCGACACCTGCACGACGTTCGGGTCGCCAGTCGCCATGCCGAGCGCCTGGACGGCCTTGAGGCCGCCGCTCGACTCGCGAACGTTCTTGGCAATGCTCTTGGCGAGGGCGAGGTCCGCCGTGGCCAGATTCATGTTGTAGGCGACCAGGAACGGTCGTGCCCCGACCGCCGTCGCGCCGGCCGTGCCCAGCCGGGCCGGACCGAAGTCCGGCGCTCGCGCAGGGTCCGTCTCAATAGTGTCACGGATGCCCTCGTACTGGCCGCGCCGTACGTCTGGCAGGCGCACACGCTCGGGCCGGCGGGCCGCTCGCGAGTAGAGGTAGACGGGGATCCGAAGCTCGTCGCCAATCCGCTGTCCAACCTGCTCCGCCAGGGCCACGCAATCATCCATCGTCACGCCGGTCAGCGGGATGAACGGCACCACATCGGTCGCGCCCATGCGGGGGTGCTCGCCCTGGTGCACGGTCATGTCGATCAGGCGGGCCGC
The DNA here is from genome assembly GCA_020850535.1 of Chloroflexota bacterium. NCBI lineage: Bacteria > Bacillati > Chloroflexota > Chloroflexota bacterium. Next base: position 28,545 of record JADZEM010000046.1, on the reverse strand, counting down.
CGTCTCGACGCAGCGGAAGCCGGCCTCGGAGACGGCGGCCGGCGAGCCAACGTAGGTCAGCACCATCCGATTGTGCGTCGGGTCGGCATGAAGGTCGAGCACGGTGACGCCAGGAACGTCGGCCGCTGCCGCGCGAATGGCGGCGATCACCTCAGGACGCCGGCCTTCGCTAAAGTTCGGGACACACTCGACGAACTGCACTGCGACTCCAGGCCGGCCATTTCAGGCGGCGCGGCGTGGCAGCATTATACGGACGGTCCGCGCGCAGTCCAGGAGGCGGCCCGCCGACCGGTAAGGATGGGAAGCATGCCAGGCGAGAGCTTGACAACGTTGACGGTGGATCAGTTCATCGACCGCCTCGCGAGCGGCGACCCGACGCCCGGCGGCGGCTCGGCCTCTGCGCTGGCCGGTGCGCTCGGCGCGGCCCTGGTGAGCATGGTCTGCAACCTGACGGTTGGCCGCGAGAAGTACGCGGCGCACGATGCCGAGGTCCGCGATATCCGCGAGGCAGCGGGCCACCTTGCGAGCCAGTTGCGAGATGGCATCGCCAGGGACGCCACGGCGTATGACGGCGTCATGGCGGCCTACAAGCTTCCACGCACGACCGACGAGGAGAAGGCCGCGCGGCAGCGTGCCATCCAGTCGGCCACACACGCGGCGGCGCTGGTCCCGCTGGCCCTTGCCGAGGCCTGCGGCCAGGTCGTCGACCAGGCCGAGCGGGCAGTGGGCAAGACCAACGTCAATGCCGCCAGCGACCTCGCGGTCGCGGCGCTGCTGGGGGTCGCGGCGATGGACGGCGCGGCGGCGAATGTCGAGATCAATCTCGGGACGCTGAAAGACGAGACCCAGCGGCAGACACTTGCCGACCGGCTGGCCGAGATCCGCGCGGGACGACGGGAACAGGCCGCGCGAGTGGTCGAAGCGACGCGCTCCTGACCGGTCAGTCGTCGGCCGGGTGGTCCCGTCGCGGCACGCGGGCCACCTCAATGCGTCCGCGCGCCTGCGCCAGCCAGCGCATGACCAGGGCACAGTCGTCAGGGTGGAACGGCCGCGGCGGCACGGATACATCCGCCGACTCATCGTCGTCCCAGTCGTCATCTTCGGGCTCAGCGATGGCCTGGGGCGGCGGCGACGGCCTGGTCTCGGCGCGCGCGGCGAGCAGCTCCGCTTCGAGCGCCCGCAGCGCGTCGGGATCGTTGGGAAGCGCGGACACGCCCCAGCTGACCGACACCAGCAGCTCGCCGTCCCGGATCAGGTGGAGCCGCGTGTAGCCAGTCGCGATCGGCTCCAGGAGCAGCAGCGATGCTCCTGGCCCCAGGCCGGCCACCACCGACGGCTGTAGCTCCAGGGCCTGGACATCCCGCAGCGCCTGGCGCAGGGCGGCAACCGCGGCAGCATCGCCGCGTGCCGCCGCCTCTCGCATCCGCTGCTGGAGCAGCGCGCGCGCCGGTCCTTTCTGGCCGCTGAGCAGCGCGCAGACGTTCAGGACCGCTTGCCGCTGGGCAGCGGTGTCCGTGCGCTTGCGAAGGAAGGCGTCTGGATACGCCGCCCGCGCTGCCTTGAGGGCGGTCTGGGCCGACTTGCCGCTGGTCAGCGGCCCGAAGTAACGCGCGCCATCGGCCGCGGTCTCCGACACCAGCCGCACCGATGGCGAGGGCGCGTCGGGGTCAGCCCGAATGATCGTCCGCGGCGCACGCGTCCCCCGCGCGACGTTGAACTCGGGCTGCAGCTCCCGGATCAGCCGCGCTTCGAGCAGGGCTGCTTCGAGGTCGGAGGCCGTTGAGCGGATCGACACATCCACCGTCCGCACGGCGAGCGCATCAAGGCTGCGGTGGGCCGACGGCTGGCGGCGCACATAGTCCCCGAGCCGCCGAGCCAGCGAGACGGCTTTGCCGACGTACAGCGCCTGCCCGGCCTCGTCCAGGAACGTGTAGACGCCGGGCCAGTCGGGGACATTTGCGAGCCACGCACGGGTGAACGGCAGCGGCCGGTAGCCCTCGCGTTGCTCCTCGATCTCGACGGTCACCGCGCGCGATGGGCTGCTGCGCTGTCGTTCGCGCAGTCGGCCCACGACGCGCGCCAGGGCCTCGGCGTCGGCCACGGGCACGCCCGGCTCGCGATACGGCACACCCAGCTCACGCGCGGCTGCGACCGGCCCCGGCTTGCGGTCGCCGGGCAGCAGGCCGCGCAACAGGGTGTCGGCCTCGATCAGGGGCAGCGGCAGCGGGGGCAGCTCTGCCCGCTCCAGCTCGGCAGCGATGAAGACGCGTGCGCGGGCCGCGCCGTAGACGTGAATCGGCCGGGCCTGGGCGAGCGCCAGCATGCTGGGAACGAGTTCGTCCCAGGTGTAGCCCTCGGCAAGGTCGTCGTAGCGGGTGCGTGCGCCGGCCTGCAGGTAGCCGGGCAGCCGCTGCTCGACCCTGATCGGGGCATCGAGGCGGCTGACGGTCCCATCAGGGTGCAACGCGGCGATGGCCAGCCGCACGATCCGGTGCGTGCGTGGATCGGCCCCCGTTGTGACGAGCGCCATCGCGAGGATATCGTCGCTGCCCGGCGCGCCGAGCAGCGACGGCCAGAACGTCGACAGCTCAGACGGCGAAGGCCCGAGCGTCCACTCCGGCAGTTGCGCGGCGGCCGGCCCCACCGCTGCCGACGCCGCTGGCGACGATGGGCTCGCGTCAGCCGGGGTGGGTGCAGGGGCAGGCGCGGATCTTCTGTTGGCGGCTTGTGCCCGGTCAGGTGGCCTGAGCAGCGCGTTGGTGCGTCGGGCACGCTCGGCGAGCCGCCAGCGCCCGTCGCGCCGTTCGAGGGCTGATTCGCTGCTGAGGATCGCCGGGAGCAGCGCTGTCCACGATGCCCCGGTCGCCGCCGTGCTGGGACCGATGATGCCGAACAACGCCGCTGCGAGGGCGTCGTCGGGGAGTCCATCGGCAGCGGCGCGGACCAGCTCGATGGCTTGCTCGCGGAGGGCGCCGTAGTCGCGCAGGGATCCAGCCCGTGCGGCTTCCGAAGGGTTCGACATAACGCAAACGGTACCACGCAGGACGATTGCATGATGGGCTCGTCGTGCAGCTCCGACCGCTCGTTCGACGGCGTTTCAGGAACACCAATGAACATGCAATCGCCCCGCGGTGCCACGGCCGGGACAGGACAGGCGGGTCAGACTGAGATATACTGGCCGCAGGCCGAGATCGACGGTACGCGCTGTCGTGCCTCGATCTCGACATAAGGAGCAGTGCATGCAGCGGCTCATGGCAGCGGTGATGGTGCTGACGCTCTTCTTGAGCGCCGGACGTGTCGCGTTCGCGGCGGAGGCAGCGGAAGCGCCTGCCGAACAGGCCCCCGAGATCAAGCCTTTCAACTCGGCCCACTTCGCGCTGGCCGGGACCGCCAAGATGGACGGCATCACCGTCGATATCCTGGGCGAGGGCGATCTCTCGTCGCCTGACCGGCAGAAGTCGTCGTTCAAGTTCGGGCCGTTCACGGCCGAAGTTGTCATGGTCGGCGACACCGTCTTCACGCGGACCCGCTTCGAGCCGCGCTGGTCCCGCCAGACGTCGCCGCAGGCCGTGGCGGTCGGGCCGATCAGCTCGTCGGACGTGACCCGCCTGGGCCGTGACGTGAAGCTCGTGGGCACCGAGACCGTGGACGGCGTCGCCGCGCAGCACTACACGTCCGCGCTCGACCTCAGCCCGCTGATCGAGCCGCTGCTCCCCGCGATCAGCGACCGGGACGCCCGTGCGGCGCTGGCGTCGCTCAACGGCACCGTCGACGTCTGGGTCGGCGCGCAGGATCGGATGGTCCGCCAGGAGCGGCTCATCCTGAATGTCAAGCTGCCATCAATCGAGCCGCAGGGCGAGCCGATGGCCGCCGCGCTCGACCTGACCATTGCCTACAGCAAGCTGAACCAGCCGGTCTCGATCGCCGAGCCGTCCCGCAACGACTCCAGCCCGCTCAGCACGCCACGCCCGAACATCTCGCCGGTGGTCGGGCCGGCCGGGTCGCCGGCCTCGTCCACGGCCCCGCTGACCGGCCAGCCGGGACAGCCAGCCGTGCAGCCAGGGACGCCCGGTCGGGCGCCGGTCCAGGCGCCCGCCCAGGTACCCGCCAGACGGTAGTCGCCTCCGTCTCTTCAAAGCATGTCGTCAGAAGGCCCGCACCGACCGGTGCGGGCCTTCTGCTGGTATCTGGCCCGGCGGCGACCTGCTTGCCGCTCTGCCTTACGGCGTTCCGCCCCGGTACTGGTCGCGCAGCACCTTCTTGTCGAGCTTGCCGACGCCGGTGCGTGGCAGCTCGGAGACGAACACGACCTCGTCGGGCAGCCACCAGCGGGCGAAGCTGGGCCGCAGGAAGTCGATCAGGTCGGCGCCCGTTACCGCCTCAGCGCCGGCACTCCGAACGACGCAGGCCAGCGGACGTTCGCCCCACTTCTCGTGCGGCACGGCGATGACGCACGCTTCGGCCACGCTCGGGTGGCCCACCAGGGCGTTCTCGAGGTCGATGCTGGAGATCCACTCGCCGCCGCTCTTGACCAGATCCTTGGTGCGGTCTGCGATCTGGAAATACCCTTCCGGGTCGATGGTCACCACGTCGCCGGTGCGGAACCACCCGTCCGCCGTGAACCGCTCGCCGGGCGCAGGATCGTGGTAATAGCCGGCGGTGACCCACGGGCCACGGACCACCATCTCGCCCAGCGTCTTGCCGTCCCAGGCGATGTCGTTCCCGTCGGCGTCGATGGCCTTCAGCTCGACGAACGGCGAGGGCAGGCCCTGCGTCGCCAGGATCTTCCAGCGGTCGTCCTCAGGCAGGGCGTCCAGGTAGCTCTTGGTCCAGCAGATCGAGCCGAGCGGCGTCATCTCGGTCATGCCCCAGGCGTGCCAGACGGGGACACCGTACTCGCGCTCGTACCGCTCCATCATGGCGCGCGGAGCCGCCGACCCGCCGACGATGATCCGCTGCAGGCTGCTGAGGTCGTGCTGGCCGCCTTCCAGCGCCGCGAGCACGCCCAGCCAGACGGTCGGGACGCCGGCCGTCAGCGTGACACGCTCCTGCTCGATCAGGCGAACGAGGTCGGCCGGCGTGGGGGCGGCGCCCGGCAGCACCTGGGTCGCCCCGAGCATGGTCGCCGTGAACGGGATGCCCCAGGCGTTGACGTGGAACATCGGGACCACCGGCAGGATCACGTCGCGCTCGCGGATCGCCATCACGTCTGGCAGGGCCTCGGTCAGCGAGTGCAGCACCAGCGCACGGTGGCTGTAGACGACGCCTTTTGGGTTGCCCGTCGTTCCCGAGGTGTAGCACATGGCGGCTGCAGCCTGTTCGTCCAGGGCCGGAAAGGCGAACGCCCCCGGCGCGGCGGCCAGGGCCTCCTCGTAGGCGGTGACCGGGCGGCCATCGATGGATGTCAGGCTGTCGGGGAGCGCTCCGACGACCAGGACGTGCCGCACGCCCGGCGTCTTCGGGAGCATCTGCTCCACGAGCGGCAGCAGCATGTCGTCCACGACGATGACGCGGTCTGCGGCGTCGTTGAGGATGAACGCGATCTGATCGACGAACAGGCGAAAGTTGACGGTGTGCAGCACCGCACCCATGCACGGGGCGGCAAAATACAGCTCCAGGTGCTGCTGGTGGTTCCAGCACAACGACGCGACACGGTCCCCCGGCTGGACGCCCAGGGCGCTCAACGCGCCAGCCAACTGCTGGACCCGTCGGTAGAGGTCCGCGTACGTCGCCCGGACGAGGCCGTTGCCCACACGAGTGACGATCTCCTTCTTGCCGAACAGGCGGTTCGCCCGTTCGAGCAGTGGGAGCAGCGTCAGCGGATAGTCCATCATCATGCCCTGCATGAGTGCCTCCTTGCAGTCATGAGGCGATCCTTTGCAGCGAACCGGGCCGCCAGGGATCGTGCTGCCTCAGCGTAGACGACCGGCCGCCTGTGTGGCGAGCAGCGTCAGTCGCGAGCGGCCGGGCTTCTCGGGGCCTGTCCGTCGTGAACGACCGGGTCGGGTCACTCGACGCTTCCCCCGTCATCCCGAGCAACGTGAGCGTGCGAACGCGGTCGAGGGATCTTTCTCACGCCACAGAAGGAGAAGATCCCTCTCCGCTCGTGCCTCGCTGCGGTCGGGATGACGGAGGGGAGGCGTTTCTCGCTGCTGTCAGGTTGACGATGGGCACCGAGCGACCCTGCGATTCACGCCTGCCGAGCCACCTGCCTATGGCGGCAGCCGCCACCGCTGGCCTTCGCCGCGCGCCACGATGAAGGCGCGCTTGTCCAGCCCGTCGTGCTGACGTGGCCCGAACGTGACCGCGCCGCTGGCACCGACGTAGTCGCGCGTGCCTTCGAGCGCGTCACGGATCGCCGCCCGATCCGTCCCGACGCGCTCGACTACCGACACCAGCAGGCGCGCAGCATCCCAGGTCTGAGCCGCTTCGGAGGTTGGCTGGCGGCCGGTCTTCGCCACCATCTCGCGGCGGAAGTCGCGGATGACCGGCGTCAGCGGGTCGTGGTCCCAGAGGTCGTCGGCCACCGGCAGCCGCAGCGTGACCGTCCGAACGCCGTTGCCGCCCTCGCCAGCCAGCGTCAGCGTCGACGGCGCGGAGGCGGCCGGCCCAAAGAAGACCGGGACCAGATCCTTGACAGTCTTCGCTTCGAGGGCGATGGCTGCCGCCTCGTGGGCGTCGCCCGCCCAGGCCAGGATCACGCGCGGGTCCGCCGCCTGGAGCCGCTGGAGCCGTTCGGCATGATCCTCCTCGCCGGGTGCGTAGCTCTCCTCGGCCACAACCTGCATCCCCACGCCGCTCGCCATCCGGCGCACCGTCCGGGCCATGTTGGCCATCGGCAGGGTGCGCGGGGCCATCCAGGCCAGACGGTCCACACCGCTCGACAGGAAGAAGCCGAGCGTGGCCGAGAGCGGTTCGTCTGGCGGCGCGGCCAGCGCAAACGTCCACTTCCAGGGCGCGTTCGGGGCACTCTCAGTGTCCAGCGCTTCCAGGGCGATCGACGGGATGCCGGCCGTCTCGGCGGCGCGCCGCGCCGGCAGCAGTGCGTCTGGCGCGGACGGCCCGACGATGGCGATCGCGCCATCTTCGACCAAACGCCGCACGCCGGACTCGGCCCGGTCTGCGCTGCCAGCATCGTCGAAGATGCGCAGCTCCAGTTGCCGGCGGTCGCCGTTCGGCAGGCGCACCCCGCCGCGCCGATTGATCAGCTCGACGGCAAGCGTCGCCGCCTCGTAGCGCTGACGCCCGTTCGGACCGGCGTCGTCGGACATGTCGAGGATGCCGCCCAGCACCAGCGGCGCGATGGCCGCCGGCGAGGGCGTCGGGCGCACGACCGTCGGCGGCTCGGAGCGGTTGCAGGCCACGAGCAGCGCCAGCGACAGCGCAAACAGCATCAGGCGAAGCGGCTGAGTCACGGTACTCCGCGCACGGTCCACGGGTTGGGCAGCCTCGCCCTGGGGGTGCTTGGCAGGCCGCTGGTGAAGGCGTACAATCCGCTGGCAGTGGCTAAGGAAGAGTTATTCTAAAGGAGCCGCGCCCGGCGCTGGCGATGCCAGCGCTGACACGCTCCTCAGCAACGATGTAGGATAGGCCACAGGCTCGGATCGGAGGCCCAACCCATGGATCACAAACCGAGCAAGACGATTGAAGATTATCTCCAGGTCATGCACTACATGACCCGAGATGGCGCTGCCATCATCGGGGCGCGGCTGGCTGAGCGGATCCGTGTGGCGCCCCCGACCGTCACCGCGACCCTCCAACGGATGATCCGCGACGGTCTGATCACCATGGACGACCACAAGGCCGTCCACTTGACGGACGAGGGGCGGACCCAGGCCGAGAGCATCGTGCGGCGACATGCGCTGGCGGAGCGCCTGCTCACCGAGATCCTCGGTCTCGGCTGGAGCGAATCGCACGAAGAGGCGCACATGGTCGAGCACGTCATCTCGGCGAAGGTCGAGCGGCGGCTCATGACCGTGCTTGGCAATCCGATGACCTGCCCGCATGGCAACCCGATCCCGGGCACCGGCGCCCGTCCGTCGCCGCACGCGTTCGCGCTCTCGGAGGCGAAGCGCGGCCAGAGCGTCGTCGTCGAGCGGATCATCGAGGAGGCCGAAGACGACTTCGACCTGATGAACTTCTACGAGCAGTCCGGCCTGAAGCCGCGAACGCCGCTAGACGTGGTCGATGTGTCGATGGCGGCTGGCCTGATCACCATCGCACGTGACGGCAAACGCATCGCCATCGGCCTGCCGGCGGCGTCGAAGCTGCGCGTGGTCGACGCCTCGCACGCCGACACCCTGCCGCCTCAGCCGCGCATCCTCGCCGCCGATCCTGGCGCACCGCGCCCGAGCATCGCAGGCCTGCTCCGAGAGTAACCCGGCAGCGGAGCCTGTAGGATGGCCCTCACCCCCGGCCGCCGCCGAACGGGTGAGGGCTTTCCTCGTCAGGGCGAGCGTCAGCGCCGGCGCGGTGCGGCGGCCGGCTGCGCGGGCTGAAGCATCGCCAGCCCGTCCTTCGCACCCTGAAGGTTCGGGTTCAACTCCAGCGCCCGCGTGAACTGCTCGCGAGCCTCCCCGGTGCGCTTCGCGCTCAGGTAGATCCAGCCGAGCGCATGGCGGTACTGCGCGAGCCGACCGGCGTCGCGGTCCAGCTCGATGGCCCGCACGAAGAGCGGCTCGGCACGGTCGTATTCGCGGCGCGCGTAGTGGATCCAGGCCAGTTGCGCGTACGCCGTCGAGTACGTCGGATCCAGCTCGATAGCGCGCTGGAAGCGTCCAGCAGCATGATCGAACTCGTCGCGCGCACGGTAGACCATGCCGCGCCCAGCCTCGGCGCGCGCATCCGTGGGGGACAGCTCGACCGCCTTCGCGAAGGCGTCAAGGGCCTCGTCGTACTGGCCTTGCACGCGGTAGGCGTGCCCCAGGCTCACCTGGAGGTACGACCAGCGCGGAGCAAGCTCGGCGGCCCGCACGTAGGCATCGACGGCGGCCGGGTAGTCCGCACGCGTCTCGAAGATGACGCCCTGCACGCGAGCGACCTCTGGATCGTTCGGCGCGAGGTGCAGGGCCTCGTCCAGCGCCTCGTCGGCCTCACGGAGACGGTAGAGGTCCGCGTAGACCTCGGCGACGGCTGCCCAGGCCGGGGCGGAACGTCGGTTCTTCTCGACGGCGGAGAGCGCCGTCTGCAGGGCCCGGTCAACCTGACCGCTCCAGTCGAGCGCCACAGCCAGCCCGGCTCGGGCCTCGGCGTTGTCTGGCAGCACGGCGATGGCCCGGCGTCCCTGCTCGACGGCCTCGTTCACGCGGTGCTGCGCGATGAGCGCGCGCGTCCAACGAACCTGGGCCTGCCCGATGGTGGGATCAAGCTGCACGGCGCGCTCGTAGGCATCCGAGGCCGTTCGCCAGTCGCCGCGCTGAAATGCGTTGTCCCCTTCGACAAGGTACGAGTCAGCCGTCCGCGCCGGTGGCGCAGGCGGAAGCAGCACCGGCTCGGCCACGGGGACCGAGACGGCTTCGACGTTTCGAGAGCCGATCCAGCTTGGAACCGGTACGTGCAGGTACCAGGTCACGGCAAGCACCATCGACCCTGCGGCCAGCGCGCCAAGCGCGAAGCCCCAGCCGGAGCCCCGTCGCCGCCGGCCTCGATACGGGCGGTACGCCAAACCAGCCTCCTGTGGGCGGATAGGCGGGCAGAGCGCCCGTCGAGTCGCACCACGTTTCGGGCTGTACTCTATCGAGTTCTCCCGTTGTTGTCAAATTGGGCAGTCGAAGGTGGCCGCTACGCTCGCTGTGCGTGTTACGGGAAGGTGACAGAAGCGGGTCAGTCGTCGCTGGCGCCGGCCTCAGATGCCGCTGCCGCATCGGCCACCCCACGGGCGATCTGGCCGACCACGTCGTTCTCGACGGCCTGCGCGGCCACTCGAACGGCGTTCTTGATGGCGAGAGCGTTCGAGCGGCCGTGGGCCACGATGCAGACGCCATTCAGGCCCAGGAGCGGCGCGCCGCCGTACTCAGCGTAGTCGAGCCGCTTCCGGACGCGGCGGAACGCGGGGAGCACCCCGGCCGCGAAGATCTTCGAGATCAGCGAGGCGTTGATCTCCTCGCGGATCAGGCCGGTGATCGCGCCGGCTAGCCCCTCCGAGAGCTTCAGCACGACGTTGCCCGTGAAGCCGTCGCAGACGACGACGTCCACGTCGCCGGTCGGGATCTCCTTGCCCTCGACGTTTCCGATGAAGTTGAGCGGCAGCGCCCTGATGCGGGCGTGGGCAGCCTGGACCAGCGAGTTTCCCTTGGTCTCCTCCTCGCCGTTCGAGAGCAGGCCGACGCGCGGCCGGCTCACGCCGAAGACCCGCTCCATGTAGACCGAGCCCATGATCGCGAACTGCTCCAGATACTCTGGCTTGCAGTCCGCGTTCGCGCCCACGTCGATGACGAGCGCGCCGCCCTTGCGGGTCGGGAAGACGGCTGACAGGGCCGGCCGGTCGACGCCCTTGATGCGGCGCAGCTCGAACAGCCCGGCCGCCATCACCGCGCCGGTGTTCCCAGCCGACACGAACGCCTGCGCCCGGCCGTCCTTGACCAGCCGCACGCCGACGACCATTGAGGAGTCCGTCTTCTGGCGCACGGCGTTGGCCGGGTGCTCTTCCATCTCGACGACCTGCGTCGCATTGACCACCTCGATGGGCAGGCCGGCCGCCTTGCCGCCCAGCCGTTGCTTGAGGTCGGCCTCGGGGCCAACCAGCAGGATGCTGACGCCCAGCTCGCGCGCCGCGAGGATCGCGCCCTCGACCACGACGTCCGGTGCATGGTCGCCGCCCATCCCGTCGAGGGCAATGGTGGCCTTCTGCTGTGCGTTCAACGTCTCCCCCTGCTGGCGAGCTACTTCCCTTCGCCGCCGACCACGTCACCATCCAGGATACCGGTCGGCGTGAGGATCACCTCTGTTCCCTCGGCAACACCCTGGGTGATCTCGACGCTCCGGCCGTCCTGTACGCCGATCTGGACCGCCTGGCGGCGGGCCCGCCCGTCCAGCACCGCCATCACGGCGAGGTCGCTGGTCCCGACGACGGCCTCGCGCGGCACGATCAGCGCCCCTGACCGCTTGCCCCCGGCGATAGCCACCTGCGCGAACAGGCCGCTCTTGAGCTTCGCGCGCGGATCTTGCACGTCCACGCGGGCCGCGACCGTCCGTGTGCGCGCCTCGACGCTGGGCGAGATCGAGCGGACCGTTCCCGTGAACGACTCGCCAGGGTAGACGTCGACCAGCACGCCGACAGTCTGGCCGGTGGCCACCTGGGCCAGTTGCCGTTCGTCGATGGCGACCTGGATCTCGTAGTCTGGCGGCTGGAGCGTGACGATGGCCGTTCCCGGCGCGACCGTGTCGCCCTGCTTCTGGTGCGTCTGCACGACGATGCCGCTGATCGGCGATACCAGGGTCGCCTCGCGGAGCTGGACGCGCGCCAGCTCGACGGCCGCGCCAGCGTACTCGACGGCGGTCTCACCGGCCTTGATCGCCGCTTCTGATGAAGGCTGGCCCGCCCGGCGCAGGCGTGCCTCGGCCGCCTCGACGTTGGCCCGCGCCTCGTCGAGGTCGCCCGGCGAGACTGGCCAGCGGGCCTGCAGCAACGCGTCCTCGGCGTCCGCAAGCTGCTGGCGCGCGGCAGCCAGCTCATCGGACCCGACCGGCTGGCGCGCCCGCGCCACTTCCTGCTGCGCCACCTGGACCGCCTGCCGGGCCTGCTCGACGGCCGGCGACGTTAGGGCGGCAGGCGACGGGGTCGCGCCGGGCGCTGACTCGCCGGCCGGTGGCGGAGCCGCCGTGGTGCTGGTGAGCGCCGTGTCAAGCTGACTGCGCGCGGCGTCGAGTCGGGCCTCGGCGGCAGCGACCGCCTGGGTACGGCCGCCCTCCAGCTCGGACAGCCGGCGGCGGGCCTCGCGGGCGGCCTGGGCCAGGGCCGGTATCGCTTCGATCTTCGGCGCAGCTTCAAGAGTCGCGAGGCGGGCCTTCGCGGCACGCAGGCTGGCATCGGCCTCGGCTCGGGAATCGGTGTCGCCACCGGACTTGAGCCCTGCGAGGCGCGCCTCGGCCGCTGCGAGGCTGGCCTGGGCCTGCACCACCTGGACTTCGAGTGCCGACCGGTCCAGCTCAGCCAGGGTGTCGCCCTCGCGCACACTGGCCCCCGGCTCGACCAGCAGGCGGTCGAGCCGCCCGGCCACGCGCGTCGCCACGATGGCCCCGGCCTTTGGGCGTAGCTCGCCGGGGTAGACCAGCAGGCTGGTGATATCGCCGCGCGCCACCGTGGCCGTGCGGAGGCCCAGACGCGCACGGTTCTGACCGTCGGCCGGGGCGGTTCTGGCCCACGGAAGCTGACAGGCCGAGGCGAGCAGCATGGCGAAGACGACGGACGCAACGCGCAAGGTGATCCGTGGGCAGGGCACGACGGCAATCGTTCCTTCGGTGCGTTCAGCGGGCATGGTCAGCGTGAACCGAGATCGGCATCGCGTCGGCATCTCAGAGCGAGCCGAGCCAGGGGAGGATACCAGAGCCTGACCGACCGTCTGATTCGCGTGGTGGAGCGCGGGGGGATTAGCATTGCCCGACGACAGTGGGTTGGGTGGGAGGAGACGCTCGGTGACGAAGACGGTCGGACTGGTTCACGCGGTGATCCCCGCGATCGAGCCGATCAAGGCGGCGTTCGCACAGCTTGCGCCGGACGTGAAGCTCGTCAACATTCTGGACGAGGGGTTGGTCACGGAGATCGACCGCCGTGGCAGCCTGACGCCGGGCCTGGTGCGCCGGCTGAGCACCATCGTGTCGCTGGCCGAGGACGCCGGCGCAGAACTGGTCCTGTTGACCTGCACCGCGTACTCGCCGGTCGCAGACGACGTACAGCGGCAGTCTGATATCCCGGTGCTGAAGATCGACGAGCTGATGGTGCGTGATGCGCTGAGCCGTGCCACGAAGATCGGCGTGGTGGCAACGGTGCCGGCCGGCCTGAAGATGCAGCAGCAACTGATCGGGCAGATCGCCGGCGAGCTGGGCAAGGAGGTCGAGCTTGACTCGGTGCTCAAGCCCGAAGCGTTTCAGGCGCTCTCAGCCGGTCGTCGCGACGAGCATGACGCCATCGTGCTGGCGGAAGTCGAGCGGCTGGCCCAGACCAACGAGCTGGTGATGCTGGCCCAGGCGTCGATGGGCCACCTCGCCAGCAAGGTGCCGGCCAGCGTGACGGTGCCCGTGCTGTCCAGCCCGACCCTCGCGGTTTCGAAGGTGAAGGAGATGCTCGGCTGATGACACCGCAGAAGCTCTGCTACATGTCCACGACACCCGAGGTCAACGGGCCGATGGTGCTGGCGTGGCACGCCGACCTGGATACGGTCATCCCGGGCGTCAAGTCGCTCGGCTACACCGGCCTCGAGCTGCAGACCCGCAACCCGGACGAGTTCGACCACGTGGCGGTCAAGCGGAAGATCGAGAACGCCGGCCTGGAGATCGTGGCGATCAGCACCGGGCCAATCGGCATCGAGGATGGCCTCTACATCTGCCACAAGGACGCGGACGGCCGGAAGAAGGCCATCGAGCGCTACAAGAAGGTGCTCGATCTGGCCGGCGAGTGGGGCGTGGACTCGTCCATCGGCGGCTTTCGGGGCCGCGCGTCGATGATGGGCTCGCGGGCGGATGCGCTGGCCCACTTCCGCGACACCGTTGCCGACTTCGCGACCTACGCCAGGAGCAAGGGCCGCAAGATCGTGCTCGAGCCGCAGTGCCGGATCAACACCGACTTCCTGATGACGATGCAGGAGACGGTGGACTTCATCCAGTCGCTGGAGAAGGACGGCATCGACAATCTCGTGCTGGAGGCGGACATGTTCCACCAGGCGCTCGAAGAGAAGTCGATTGTCGCGGCGATGGTCACGGCACGGCCCTACCTCGCACACGTCCAGCTCGGCGACTCGAATCGGCTGGCGCCCGGGCAGGGCTTCCTGCCGTGGCGCGACATCATCGAGGTGCTGCGGGCGCTGAAGTACGACAGCTGGCTGTCGATGGAGTTCACCCAGAAGCCGGACAGCCCGACGTGCGCGAAGCAGGCGATCGAGTTCATCCGCCCGCTGATCACGTGGTAGCCGCCGCCTGCCCATGGATCGCCTCTACACGCCCTGGCGCATGAACTACGTGGGCGGCGAGAAGCCGCGGGGCTGCATCTTCTGCGCGAAGCCGGCCGAGGAGCAGGACGAGAAGAACCTGATCCTCGGCCGGTCCGAGCACGCCTACGCGCTGCTGAACCTGTACCCGTATAACTCCGGACACCTGATGGTCGTGCCGTACCAGCACACCGGCGACCTTGCCGGCCTGCCGAGCGCGGTCGCCACCGACGTGATGGCGCTGACCCAGCGGGCCGTCGCAGCCGTCACGGCGGAGTACCACCCGCAGGGGTTCAACGTCGGGCTGAACCTCGGCGAGGTGGCCGGCGGCAGCATCTCGGCGCATCTGCACGTGCACGTCGTGCCGCGCTGGGGCGGTGATACCAACTTCATGCCGGTGACGGCGGATACCAAGGTGCTGCCCGAGACGCTCGACAGGACGTGGGAGCGGCTGCGCCCGCACTTCGAGACCAGGCCGGGCTAGCGCCGCTCGACTCACTCCCAGCTGATGCCACCCACAAGGAGACGGCGATGGCCGATCCCTTCGATCTCCAGCGATTCGTCAAGGCGCAAGATCAGGACGGAACGTACAACGTCGCGCTCGCCGAACTGCGTCAGGGAGCGAAGCGCAGCCACTGGATCTGGTACATCTTTCCGCAGATGGTCGGACTGGGCACGAGCCACAATTCGACGTTTTACGGCATCACGTCGCTGGACGAGGCCCGGGCATACCTCGCCCACCCGGTACTCGGGCCACGGCTGCGGGAGTGCGCGCAGGTCGTCGCGAGCACCGAGGGTCGCTCCGCGGAACAGATCTTCGGCGGCGGGGACGCTGGCAAGCTGCGCTCCTCGATGACCCTCTTCTTGCGGGCCGCCCCCGAGGAGACGACCTTTCGGCACGTCCTCGACAAGTACTTCCACGGGAAGGCAGACGCGAACACCGATGCGCTGCTCTAGCGCGCTCCTGGTTGGCGGCGGCTCGAAGGAGGCAGGATGGTGACGGACGCGCAGTCGCTGGCTGGGAAGGTCGCCCTGATCACCGGCGGCAGTCGGGGCGTCGGGCTGGCCGCCGCGACGCTGCTGGCTCAGCACGGCGCGTCGGTGGCGATACTCGGGCAGCGGGCCGAGCATCTCCGCGCTGCCGAGGCCGCTGTCCGCGAAGCTGATCGCTCTGCGCGAGTACTCGGGATCGGGGCAAACGTGGCCGACCTGCCGGCGATGGAGCGGGCCGTCGCCGAAACCGAGGCGGCGTTCGGCGGCCTGGACATCCTGATCAACAACGCCGGGATCGGCCGGTACGGCCCCGTCTACGGCCAGCCCGCCGACGACTGGCGCGCCGTCATCGAGACGAACGTCTTCGGCGTGTTCCACGCCACGCGGGCGGCGCTGCCGGCCATCCGCCGGCGGGGGGGCGGCCACATCATCTCGGTGTCGTCGGGCGCGGCGCGGCAGGGCATCCCGAACATGTCGGCGTACTGCACCTCGAAGGCGGCGCTCGAGGGGTTCATGCGGGCGCTCGCGGCGGAGATCGGCGACGAGCCGATCAAGACCACCACCGTGATCCCCGGCAGCATCCTGACCGATTTCGGCATTCGGACCCGCGAGGATCGCATCAAGAGCGGTCAGAAGTACCTCGAACCCGAGGACGTGGCCGACGCGATCCTGTTCGTCCTGACGCAGCCTGCCCGCTCGTGGACGCAGGAAGTGAACGTCTGGCCGCGCTGACGCTCCCCTACCGATGGCAGGCGCGCGGGTGCGGGCAACGCAACGCTGGCCGCCGCGTTGCCCACGAGATGACGAAAGCGGCCGGGAGGCGCTCCCGACCGCTTCCTGGTCTACCTCGGTGTGGCTGTCGCTCAGCCCGGGCCGGCGGCGCACGAGCAGCCGCCGCCGCAACCGCCGCCGCCAGCCGGGGCGGCGTTCGGGTTGTTGATGGTGAAACCCTTGCCCATCAGGCTGTCGACGTAGTCGATCTCAGCGCCTTCGACGTACTGGGCGCTGGCCGGGTCGACGACGATCTTGATGCCGAACAACTCGGCGATGGTGTCGTCCGGGCGCGTGCTGTCGTCGAGCGCCATGCCGTAGGCGGGGCCGGAGCAGGACATGCCCCGGACGAAGACCCGAAGCGCCTGGCCCTCGCGGTCCTCGCTTGCCAGCAACTCCTTGACCTTCTCCGACGCCATCTCAGTGATCGAGATCATGTTGTTGTGAACCTCCTGCCGCCAGCGAACGGCTCTCCTGAAGAGTCTATCGAAGCAGCGTCCTTCACGCAAAGAACAGAACGCGCCACCGCTTGATTCCCAGGAGTGAGCGGACACGTTCTCCGATCCGAGCAGACGGCCGAGCCGGTGCGTGGGCACGCGCCTTGCCTCCTCGAACGCAACCACGTGCGTTATGGAGGCTACATGACCGACCGACCAGCTCAGGAACAGGGTCTGCCTCAGACCGGCGTGCCAGTTGCTCCGGATGCCGACACGCCGCCGTCGTCCGATCCGATGCCGATTCCAGGTGCGGCGGGACCGATGGGCGGCTCGCCGACGGGCGAGCTGATCGACGGCGTGGATCAACCGGTCAAGCTGCCGGGCGATCGCCCGCCGCTGACCACCGACTGACACCGAGTACCCATCGGCGTTGTCTGGTGCTCCTCGGAAGGCTGGCGGCTGTTGAACCGCACGCCGACTGACACCGTGTACCCATCGGCGTTGTCTGGTGCTCCTGTCCTACGATCTGCCCGACCAGCCTGTCGCCGATCTCGAACGCCGATGGAGCGCGCAATCACTGCGACTGGAACATCGGCAACGTTGCGAACGGCGGAGAATCCCCCTCGCGGCCTTCGAGTGCGGTGACGCCTCGCGACCGCTGAGGACGCCTGGATTTGTGCGTGCTGAACGGCAGATTCGGCGCTCGCTGG
The DNA here is from genome assembly GCA_020850535.1 of Chloroflexota bacterium. Classification (NCBI taxonomy): domain Bacteria; kingdom Bacillati; phylum Chloroflexota; species Chloroflexota bacterium. The sequence goes on along the minus strand of JADZEM010000046.1, from coordinate 11,493 downwards.
TGCGCTCTGCTCGTGGTCACCTCAGAATCGCGGTGCTATACTCGCGCAACTTCGTCCAGAGCACCGGGACGAGGGTCTTCACCAGGGTTCGGCGGTTGTCGACCTGCGCCGGCCGGCCCGGCGCGATGACCGCGCCCATGTCGCGAGAAGGAGACGTCCATGAACGTCTTTCGCCCTGAGGACCTTGACCGTCTGTTGCACGAGTATCGGCGTGGCCGGCTGAGTCGACGTGGATTCATGCAGACGCTGACGAGCGGCGGCATCATCCTCGTCGGGTCGGCGGCGCTTGCCGCGTGCGGCCCCACCCCGCCAGCAGCGGCACCGGCCGAGAAGCCGAAGCCGGCTGAGGCTGCCAAGCCAGCGGAAGCGGCGAAGCCAGCCGAGGCCGCGAAGCCGGCCGCTCCGGCTGCTGCAGCACCCACCACCGCGCCAGCAGCGCCCGCGGCGGCGGCCCCGGCTGCCGCTGCCAAGGCGGCCGCGGGGACGGCATCGAACGCCGATACGGTTGTGCTGGTCTTCTCGTCAGACGTAACGAGCATGGATCCTCACAACCACATCCTGCGCGAGGGCATCAAGCTCTTCTATCACATCTTCGACAACCTGGGCGTCCGCGACTACGACTCCATGAAGGTGAAGCCGTGGCTGGCCACCGGCTGGAAGTCCGTCAGCGATCTCGCCTGGGAGATGGAGCTGCGGACCGACGTCAAGTTCCACAACGGTGACCCGTTCACCGCCGAGACTGTCAAGGCGAACGTCGAGCGCATCATCAACCCCGAGAACAAGATCCCGCAGCGCGGCAACTGGGAGGCCATCGACCGCATCGAGGTCACGGGCACCCACAAGCTGATCTGGCACACCAAGAAGCCGTACCCCGTCTTCGCCGAGCGCCTGCAAAACCTCCAGTTCGTGCCAGAAAAGGTGCTCAAGGAGAAGGGGCCGTCCTTCCTGGCCGAAAACGCCATCGGGACCGGTCCGTACAAGTTCGTCAAGTGGGACCGTGGCCAGCAGGTGGTCATGGAGCGCAACGACGAGTACTGGGGTCCGAAAGCGCCCTTCAAGAACGCCGTCGTGCGGATCATCGCGGACCCGGCCACGGCGGTCGCCGAGTTGCTGGCTGGCCGCGTCGATATCGTGCCAGCCTTCCCGATCGACCAGATGAAGACGCTCGAATCGTCGGGCGCGGGGTACACCAGCAAGGCCGACATCCTGCGGACCATCTTCATCGGCGTCGATGCCCAGGCCCGCACCGGTCCGAACCCCTTCACCGAGAAGGAGGTTCGCGTCGCCGCCAACCACGCCATCGACAAGGAAGGGTACGTCGCCAAGCTGCAGGCCGGCGGCTTGATGACGCCGGGCAACGTCAGCAAACTGGCGTTCGGCTACGACGCCACCGTCGAGCCGTACAAGTATGATCCGAAGTTGGCCGAGGACATCCTCGAAAAGGCCGGCTGGAAGAAGGGCGCCGACGGCGTCCGCGAGAAGGGCGGCCAGAAGCTCGAGGCGCGCTTCATCACCGGCGCCAGCACCGTGCCGAACACGTCCCAGGTCTACGATGCGATGGTCCAGGATCTGAACGCCGTCGGCTTCAAGATCAACCGCCAGCACATCCCAGACGCCACCACTCGGGTCAACCAGGTATCTGACGGCAAGGGCGGCCCGATGTTCAGTTGGGACTGGGGCTACTACTCGGTCTTCGACGCCGACGGCATCCTCTGGGACATCCACCACTCGTCGGCGCCGCTCTCGTACTGGAAGTCGCCAGAGCTGGACAAGCTGCTGGAGGAGGGCCGCTCGACGCTCGACGAGGCCAAACGCAAGGAGGCCTACTCGAAGGCCCAGAAGATGCTGCGCGACGAGGCGGCCATCCTGTTCTGCTGGTCGGCAACATCGGTCTGGGGCGTCAGCAAGCGGATCGAATGGTCGGGCCGGGCCGACGAGATCGACCGCATCTTTGAGGCCAAGCCCAAGTAGGCACGGAGGCCAAGCCCAAGTAGGTACGCCTGACCCTTCAGCCAACGACGATCCTCGCAGCCTCAATCCTGGTCACCACAATCGTCTCGCGGGACTGTGCCATGCGACAATACGTCCTCGGCAGGCTCGTGCAGCTTGTCGTCGTGATGATCGGCATCTCCGTCATCACGTTCTGCCTGACCTTCGTGCTGGGCGATCCGTCGGCGGTGCTGCTGCCGATGGACGCGCCGGCTGAGACGCGCGCCCTGTTCCGCAAGGAGATGGGACTCGACCGTCCGCTGTACGAGCAGTACGCGAAGTTCGCGAGCGGCGCGATCATGGGCGACTTCGGCGAGTCGTTCGTGATGAAGAAGTCGGCGCTGTCGCTGGTGTCCGAGCGACTGCCGGCCACCTACCAGCTGGCGCTGGCTGGCCTGGCGTTCGGGCTGCTGGTGGCCGTGCCGCTCGGCGTCCTGGCGGCGTATCGGCGCGGCAGCTGGATCGACAACGTCTGCACGATGCTGGCAGTAGCAGGCCAGGCCATTCCGATCTACTGGCTCGGGCTGATGCTGATGATCGTCTTCGCCGTGCAGCTTCGCTGGCTGCCAGCATCAGGCTACGGCGAGTGGTCCAACTTTGTCCTGCCGACCGTGTCGCTCGGCGCTTTCCTGGCGCCGATCACGATGCGGCTGGTCCGCAGCAGCATGATCGACGTGCTCTCGCAGGACTACGTCCGCACAGCCAGGGCGAAGGGGCTGGCCGGGGCAGCGGTCCTCTTCGGGCACGCCTTCAAGAACGCCGCCCTGCCGGTGATCGCCGTGCTCGGGCTGCAGTTCGGGCAGCTGCTCGGCGGCGCGGTCGTGACCGAGACCGTCTTCTCCTGGCCGGGCGTCGCAAGTTTCACGGTCAGCTCGATAGCGAACGGCGACTACCCCGTCGTGCAGGCTGCCGTGGTGATCCTGGCCGCGACCATCTGCATCGTCAACCTCTCGGTGGACGTGCTGATCGGCTACCTGGACCCGAGGATCCGACAATGATGGAGCGTCCTACCTGCCGCTGCCTGCCCGCGGCCCTGGAGGTGTCCCGTGGCTGACGCTCGACCGCTCGTCGCCGCGGGCTCCGCCTCGCCTGCCCCGGTCCCGGCTCCCAGCCGCGTGTCGGACGGTACGGGACGCCGACTGCGCCAGGTCTGGCGGCTGAAGGGCATGGTGATCGGCCTCGTCATCGTGCTGTTCGTCGTCTTCCTGGCCATCGCCGCGCCGCTCATCGCGCCACAGAACCCGTACGTGGGGCGGACGCTCGACCGCTTGCTCTCGCCGTTCTGGATCGAGGGCAGTGATGCGAAGTTCGTGCTGGGCACGGACGCGCTCGGTCGGGACGTCCTGAGCCGGCTGATCTTCGGGGCGCGCGTCTCGATCACGGTCGCGATCCTCGCCGTCATCGGGGCGTCGACCATCGGCGTGATCCTCGGGCTGCTCGCCGGCTACTACGGCCGCCTCACAGACTGGCTGATCTCGACGGCCGTCAACATCATGCTCTCGTTTCCGTTTGTGCTGCTGGCCCTGGCGGTGATCGCCGTGATCGGGCCGGGCAAGTGGGTGTTGCCAGCCGTCCCCTGGCTGGACGGCGCGCTGATCGGCGTGCTGGCCATCACGGGCTGGCCGGTCTACACCCGGGTGATCCGCGCTCAGACCCTGAGCCTGCGGGAGCGTGAGTTCATCGCGGCGGGGCGGGTCATCGGCGCGGGAGATCTGCGCCTGATCGCCCGGCACATCCTGCCGAACGTCGTCAACCTGCTGGTGGTGATTATGAGCCTGCAGGTGGCGCAGATGATCATCCTCGAATCGTTCCTGAGCTACCTCGGCCTGGGAGTCCAGGCGCCGATCCCGTCCTGGGGCAGCATGCTGGGCGACGGCCGCCTGTACATGTTCGACAAGTGGTGGATGGCGACGATCCCCGGCCTGGCGATCTTCCTGACGACGCTGGCGATCAACCTGGTCGGAGATGGCCTGCGCGACCTGCTGGATCCGTACTCGCGGACGAACGTCTAGCAGGGAGATGACGCCGACCGGGTCATCATAGCTGCGTCACGGACGACCGTAATGGTGCATGTTCGCGGCATTGCCGTGCGAACGAATTCGCCCTGGTTCTGTCGTGTCCATCTGCAAACAGCAATGGCGACGATAGGCGACAGCAAACGGTTGACAATCCACAGGCGTGGGCTACACTCTAGGCGGCAGGACGAACATGCGGTCCTGTGCTGAGCCTTCTTGTGGGCGCGGCACAAGCACACGAGGACCGCTCATCGTGGTGATCCAACCTCGGAGAAGTCTCGCGGCAGGGTAGCCGCGCCGATGCGATATGGAGGTTGCTTCATGGGCACGCAGCGAAGCGTGGGATCCTGGTCTCGTCGTCGTTTTTTGGGCACCCTCGGTGCTGTGAGCGGCGCCGCGCTCGTCGCGGCGTGCAGCCAGCCGTCCACCCCGTCGCCCGCGAAGCCTGCTGAGTCCAAGCCGGCGGACGCCAAGCCCGCGGCTCCAGCCGCCGCCGCGCAGCCGACCAGCGCACCGGCCGCCGCCGCCAAGCCGGCGGACGCCAAGCCGGCCGAGGCGAAGCCGGCAGCGCCGCCCGCGGCCCCGGCCGCCGCCGCGCCCCCACCCGACCCGAAGGTCACGTCCGGGGTGTTCAACGTCTGGTTCTCCGCGAACTGGAACACCGTCACGGATGAGGCGGTCGGGAACACGTTTGTGGACTGGGGCAAGGCGAATGGCGGCATCAAGGTCGAGTGGCAGTCGATCCCCGGCTCGCCGCAGTTGTTGGCGAAGCAGTCCGCCGCCGTCGCCGCCGGACAGCCGCCCGAGCTGAGCCGCGACAACCTTGTCTACTGGCACAGTCAGGGCGAAGTCGGGAAGCTGAACGACCTGGTCGCCAAGTTCAAGGGCCAGGCCGGCGGCATGTACGACATCGCTATCTCGTCGATGACGGCGAGTGACGGGTCGGTGATCGGCGCGCCGTACGCCATCGACGTCTGGCCGCCCCAGTGGCGCATCGACGAGATCGGCGCGGTCAACAACGGCAAGTTCTTCGAGACCTGGGACCAACTGATCGAGCTTGGCCCGAAGGCGCAGAAGCCGCCGCGCACCTACACCATCGCGTTCGCGCTCGGGCACGAGGGCGACCACGTCAACAACTTCTGTTCGGTGATCTGGGGCTATGGTGGACGGCTCGCCGACGAGAAGGGCAAGCCGGACATCGTCAACCCGGCGAACAAGGCGGGCATCGAGACGATCAAGCGCATGTGGGACGCGAAGGTCATTCCGCCCGACAGCTTCGCCCAGACGGTGACCTCGTGGAACAACGAGACGTACCAGAAGGGCCGTGGCCTGATCTCGATCAACCCCGCCACGATCATGGGCTGGCTGCTGGTGAACGATAAGGAGCTGGCCGAAAAGACCGGTATCGCCCAGAACCCGGCCGGCCCGAAGGGCTCGTTTGCCGAGGGCGGCGCGCTGGCGTTCAACTACTTCAAGAAGGCGAAGCTGGCTGACAAGGCCGAGTCCGCCATGGAGTACTTCATCCAGCCGCCGAACCTGGAGAAGATCTCGAAGTCGGTCGAAGGCCGGTTTGTGCCGGTCTACCGCGACCACACCAAGACCGACTTCTGGGAGAAGAGCAAGTTCGTCGAGATGAAGAAGATCGCGGAGAACGGCCGCATCCGAGAGTGGCCGGCCGCGCCGCAGCCGTGGATCCCCGAGATCACGGACGCGAAGTACACCCTCTCCGACATGCTCAACAAGGTGCTCAACGAGAACATGAAGATCGAGGACGCCCAGGAGTGGGCACAGAAGGAGATGATGGACTCGTACTCGAAGCTGGTGAAGCAGTAGCATCACCAGCACCCCATCCTGTCACCACGACGCAGGCGGGCGCTGTCGCCCGCCTGCACAGGAGGTACGCCCGTGGCGCAGCAGCAGATTGCGTTAGGGCCGAGACGTGCCGCGACGCACACATCCCCGGCGCTGCGCCGCGTCCTGGGGCGGGACTGGCTCCTGGCCTGGGCGATGGTCGGGCCGGTCGTGCTGATCGTCCTGGCGCTGCTGATCTATCCGTTTGTGGACGCCATCCTGCTGAGCTTCCAGGAGCGGTTCATCGGGAAGGAAGGCACGTGGATCGGCTTCGCCAACTACGTCTCGTTCTTCAACGGCGTCGATAAGGGCTTCGGCAAGGCCGCGCTCGTGACATTCATCTTCACCGGCGGGGCCATTCTGGGAAAGTTCATCGTCGGCATGGCGATGGCCCTGGTGCTCAACCAGCAGGTGCCGGCCCGAAACATCTTCCGGGGCATCATGTTCCTGCCGTGGGCCGTCCCAGCCGTCGTGTCGGCGTACGTCTGGCGGTTCCTGTTCGACACCACCGGGCCGATCAACGGCATGATCGCCGAATACGGCCTGATGGACGACTACATCTACTTCTTCAGCGATGCCCGTATCGCGCTGCCGGCGCTGATTCTGGTGACGGTCTGGTCAGGGACGCCGTTTTGGACGATGAACCTGCTGGCCGGCCTCGCCGCGATCCCGCAGGAGCTGTACGAGGCGGCCGAGATCGACGGCGCGACCACCTCGCAACGGTTCCTGTACATCACGATGCCCAGCCTGCAATCCGTCATCGCCGTCACGGCGATGCTCTCGACGATCTGGACCTCGGCCAACCTGACCCAGATCTTCGTGCTGACGGGCGGCGGCCCGAACTACGCCACGACCACGCTGCCGCTGTACGCCTATCTCACCGCGATCCCCGGCCACCAGCTTGGGGCGGGCGCGGCGATCTCGATGATGGTAGTGCCGTTCTACATGATCCTGGTCTACTTTCTGACCCGGCGCATGTTGCAGCAGGAGGCGTAGGTCGATGGCTGTTGCACTTCGGGCGCGCGGATCGAGCACCGGCGGACGTCGAAAGATCGGCGTCGGCTGGATCGTCGCCACCTACGTCTTGCTGGTGTTCTTCACGCTCTGGACGTTGATCCCGTTCTTCTGGATGTTCATCGCCTCCATCAAGACCAACAAGGAGATCTATCAGGACTTCACCATCGTGCCGCGACAGGTCTTCTGGGGCCACTACTACGACCTCTTCACTGGCCCCTATGCGATCTGGATGCGGAACAGCACCGTCGTGTCGACGGCGGCGACGATCCTGTCGATCATCCTGGGCTCGTTCGGAGCCTATGCGATCACACGCCTGCGCTTCACCGGCCGCCGCGTGATCGCTATCGGGCTGGTGTTCACCTATCTGCTGCCAGCGTCACTGCTGTTCATCCCGCTCTTTCAGATCGTCGCGGGAGCGAACCTCAGCAACTCGATCTACGGCCTGATGCTGGTCTATCCGAGCTTCACGCTCCCATTCTGCACCTGGATGTTGATGAGCTACTTCCGCAACATCCCCCTCGAGCTGGAGGAGGCTGCGCTCATCGACGGGTGCGGCCGGTTGGGCGTGTTGTTCCGGATCGTGTTGCCGCTGGCAGCCCCGGCGCTCGTCGTCGTGTGTCTGTTCTCGTTCACGAACGCCTGGAACGAGTTCCTGTACGCCCTGGTCTTCATCAGCTCGCGCGACATGCAGACGGTGACCGTGGGCCTGGCGCTGATGCAGGGCGAGGATGTGTTCTACTGGGGCAAGATGATGGCCGGCGCGCTGCTGACGGCGATCCCGCCGGTCGTGATGTACACGCTCGCGCAGCGGCTGGTCATTCAGGGCCTGACGATGGGCGGCGTCAAGGGTTAGCGCACGGTTCGAGGGCGGAGGGGCCACGCCGGTCCGGTCCTTCCGCCCGCGGTGCACGGCTCGCGGGGCGATGCCGCGTCACGGCAGGCGCGAGCCGCCCCGCTTGTCGTAGGAGACAGGCCGTCGATGTGGCATGCCGGCCATGGCGCTCACGTCGTTACTTTCCCTACACGGCGTGGCTGCTCGCTGGCTACACTCTGGGCCAGATGACCGCGCCAACGGTGGCGCGACTCGGGAACGGAGACAGGGAGGCCGGCCATGAGCCTGACGGCGCAGCTTCAGGAGCCACGCACCAGAAGCACCTGCGATCCGGATGGATCAGTAGCAGGTCTCATCGCGCAGGCGCGGGGCGGGCGGGCTGCGCTCGACGGGTGGGTGCGCCGTGGCTGCTGAAGGTCGCAAGTGCCCCTACTGTGGCATGGAGATGGGCGCCGATCAGCGGAGTTGCCCGGACTGCAGCAACCCCTACCCGTTCGACGACGCGCCGGCCGAGGCCGCCGCGGTCGGACCGTTCCGACCGCAGCGCTCCGATCCGACGCATGGCCCGGCCGGCCCACAGGGCGCGGGTCCGGCCGCGACGGCCCAGTTGCCGACGCCCGGCCCGGCTGGTGGCCGAGCGGGCGGCGTCATGGAGCTGGTGGCGAAGAATCGTACCGCCCTCGTGCTGGTCGGCGTCCTGGTGTTGATCGTCATCGTGGCGTACGTGCTGTTCAGCGTCGTGATGGCCTACTTCGGCGAGCGCCGTCCCGATCCGTCCACGGCCACGCCCGTCGCCGGCCCGGTCCTCGTGCCGACGCTCTCGCTGTCGCCGGTCGTGGGGGCATCGCCGTCGCCCGGGACGGGGACGGTCATCTCGCCGGTGGCCTCGCCATCGCCGGGCGCGGCAGGCGTGCGGATGAAGATCGCCAACACCGAGGGCCAGGGCGCGAACATGCGGCAGCGGCCCTCCGCGACGGCCCCCGTGCTGCGGACGCTGGCTGAGGGGACCGTTGTCGAGGTGATCGGCAACGAGACGAACGCCGACGGCCGCAACTGGCGCAACGTGCGCGACGGCAACTCGACGGGCTGGGTCGCGTCGGAGCTGCTGGCGCGGGAGTAGCCTGGGCGGCGCTGAAGCAGGGCGATTGCATGTTCGCTGGTGTTCCCGAAGCGTGACGAGGCGCGCAGGCGGGGGTTGAAACCCCCGCCTACAGTCATTCCGTCGCTGCGCGACGGCCGTCGGGAACGGCCGGCACTGGTGCGACTGGCGCGTCGCGCAGCGACTGCAGGATCGTAGGCGGGGCTTTCAAGCCCCGACGCGGCGGCACGACACACCCAACATGCAAGCGCCCTGGGCGCTGAAGGTGAATACCAGAAGGGGCCAGCACCCTTCTGATAGAATCCGCCCACTATGCGAAGTCCGTTCCTCGATCGGCTCGAACGCGGCCCCGTCCTCAGTGATGGCGCGATGGGTACCCAGTTGTACGCACGCGGCATCCCCTACGAGCGCTGCTTTGACGAGCTGAATCTGACCGATCCGGCGCTGATCCAGCGCATTCATCGTGACTACATCCGTGCCGGCGCCGAGCTGATCGAGACGAACACCTACGGCGCAAACCGCTACAAGTTGGCGCAGTATGGGCTGGAAGACCGTGTGCGCGACATCAACTTTCGGGCGGTCAAGCTGGCCCGTGAGGCCCGCGAGGAGTGCGGCGAGCCGGTCTTCCTGGCCGGCGCGATGGGGCCGCTCGGGCTGCCGATCTCGCACGGCGGCACGTTGCTGCCGGACGACGTGGGCGAGGCGTTCCGCGATCAGGCCGATGCCTTGCTGGAGGCCGGCGCTGACCTGATCGTCCTGGAGACGTTCAGCGACCTCGTCGAGCTGCGCGAGGCCATCGTCGCCGTGCAGTCCGCCTGCGATCTGCCGATTGTGGCCCAGGTCAGCCTGACCGACGACGGCCTGCTGCTGACCGGCGAGGCGCCGGCCGATGTCGCGCGGCTGCTGGCGAGCTTCCAGGTGGACGTCATCGGCGTCAACTGCGGCGTCGGGCCGCAGAGCACCCTCGACGCCGTGCAGCAGATGGCGCTGCCGCTGTTCGCCCACCTGTCGGCCATGCCGAACGCCGGCGCGCCGAGCCGGCTCGAAGGCCGGTACATGTACTTCTCGACGCCGGAGTACTTTGCCGAGTACGCCCGGCGGTTCGCGAGCGCTGGCGTCAGGCTGATCGGCGGCTGCTGCGGCACCACGCCCGCGCACGTCTCGGCGATGAGGGAGGCGCTGGCGGAGCGCGATGAGTCCGCCCCGACCACCATCGCGTTCTCGGCGGCCCCGGATCCGCAGTCCGAGGCCATCGAGTCGGCGGTGAGCGTCGAGCCAACGGCGCTGCAGCGGGCGCTGACCGAGCGGAAGTTCGTGGTCAGCGTCGAGCTTGACCCGCCGAAGGGCCTGAACCCGACGCGCATCGTGAACGGCGCGGCGATGCTGGCCGATGTCGGGGTGGACTGCATCAACATCGGGGACAGCCCGATGGCTCGGGTGCGGATGGGCTGCGTCAGCCTGGCGCTGCACATCCAGCGGCGCGTGGGCCTGGACACCATCATTCATTTCACGACCCGTGACCGCAACCTGATGGCGCTCCAGTCTGAGCTGCTGGGCGCGCACTCGCACGGCATCCGCAACATCCTGGCGCTGACCGGCGATCCGCCGCGCATGGGGAATCTGCCCCAGGCCAAGGCCGTCTGGGACGTGGACTCGATCGGCCTGATCGCCATCCTCAAGCGGATGAACGAAGGGCAGGACTGGGCCGGCAACTCGATTGGGATGCAGGCGCAGTTCTTCGTCGGGTGCGCCGTCAATCCCGTGGCCGACGACATCGAGCTGGAGCTGGATCGCTTCCACCGGAAGATCGAGGCCGGCGCAGACTACGTCATGGCCCAGCCGCTCTACGACATGGATCAGCTAATGACCTTCCTCAACCGGGTGGGGAAGATCCCGGTCCCGTTCCTGCTCGGCGTGATGCCGCTCCAGAGCCACAAGCACGCCGAGTTCCTGCACAATGAGCTTCCGGGCGTCACCATCCCTGACCACCTGCGCGAGCGTATGCGGCTGGCCGGCGACCAGGGCATGCAGGAGGGGATCCGCCAGTCCCAGGAGTTCCTGGTTGAGGCGCAGGCCTACTGCGACGGCGCCTACCTGATGCCCTCGTTCGGGCGCTACGAGATGGTGGCCGAACTGGTCAAGGTGTTGGACCGGGACCGTTGGTCAGCCGAGCGCGCCGCCGACGCGCCTGCGAGCGAGCCCGGGCGGCTGCTCTCGCGCTAGGCTGGCTGGAAGGGCACTCGTCGCCTGCGGAGGCCGGGCTGCACAGCACGAGATGCCGGGGGGGCGAGGCCACGGGCAGGGCGACCGCATGTTGATGTCGTCATGCCGCCGCGTCGGGGACTGAAGTCCCCGCCTACCGTCATTCAGTCGCTGCGCGACGGCCGCCGGGAACGGCCGGCACTGGTGCGACTGGAGCGTCGCGCAGCGACTGCAGGATCGTAGGCGGGGCTTTCAAGCCCCGACGACGCCGCACGACGCGCTCAACATACGATTGCACCGGTAGCAGCATCAGGGCGATCGCATGTTCATTGGTGTCCCCGAAGCATCATGGAACGGGCGGTCGGGGACTGAAGTCCCCGCCTACAGTCACACCGTCGGGAACGGCCGGCACTGGTGCGACTGGAGCGTCGCGCAGCGACTGCAGGATGGTAGGCGGGGCTTTCAAGCCCCGACGCGGCGGCACGACG
>JADZEM010000045.1 GCA_020850535.1 Chloroflexota bacterium | reverse complement strand
GGCTGCCCTTGGGCTGCTTCTTGGCCTCGTGGGGCTGCTCCCGGTCGTGCGGACCGGCGCTCTGGCCCTCACCTGGCCCGTCGACCCTCCGCTCGCTTGCCCTTCGCCCAGAACCACCTCACGCGCTTGGCAACTCTCGCTGGTGCCGAGCGCGTTCAGCAGGCCCGGTTGTCGGCCGGGCTTCTAGGCGGCCGGCCAACGAGGAGGAACCATGCTGTCCCTGCGGACGCGGATCGTCGTGTGCAGCCTGCTGCTCGCGGCCACCCTGGTGCTTCCCACGGCAAGGACGCTCGCCCAGGAGTTAGCCTGGGTTCGTCAGTTCGGAGCAAGTACCGGCAATTCGATCGCCTTCGGCAACGACATTGCCGTTGACAACCTCGGGCACGCCTACGTCGTCGGCGGGGATGGCGAAGGAGGCACGCTCCTTCGGAAGGTCTCGGCAGCGGGCGACCCGGTCTGGAACCGCGACTTCCGGTTCAACGCCCAGGACAGCAACTGGCGCTCGGACGGGTTCGGTGCAACGGTCAGCCCTGGCCAGCATCTCTACATCGCCGGCACGGCCTGGACGATGTCCCCAGGCCCGAGTGGGACCGACTCCCAATGCCGTGCAGTTTGGCACGCGTCGCGCTGCCGTACCACGAGCGTCAGCGCGTAGACCTGAATGGCGACGGTCCGACTCCCACACGCCCGCGGTGCGGATGGCGTCCTCTCTGAACGGCATTGGGCTTTCAAGCCCCGATGCCGCACGACGCGCCCAACAGGCAATCGGCGTGTCTGCGCCTCGGGATCACTGGCAATCCGCTGCACACTCCGGGTACCGTGCCAGGGATCGGTCCGAACGGTATCGGGGTGGGCGTCCGTCCACGGACCGCGCCCACAGCCGTTCCGGGCAGCTCGCGCGCCGCTCGCAGCCGAACCCCCAGGAGGCAGCCGATGGCCATCGCGCAGACTCGCACCGTCGACACCAGTGAGCTGTTTGAAGGACCGCGCCAGACCCGCAGGCCAGCCGTTCGGGGCCGGCGCGGCGCGATCTCAGCGGGCCATCATCTCGCGGCGCTGGCCGGCCAGCGGATCCTGGATCGCGGCGGCAACGCCATCGACGCGGGCGTCGCTGCCGGCATCTGCATCGGCATCCTGCTGCCAGACCTCGTGAACTTCGGCGGCGTGGCCCCCGTCATCCTGCACTCGGCGAAGACCGGCGAGACCGTCACCCTGGCCGGCGTCGGCCGCTGGCCGAAGCTCGCGTCCATCGAGACGGTCCGCGACAAGTCCACCGGCAACCTCGCTCGGGACATGCGTCAGTGCGTGACCCCGGCCGCGCCGGACTCCTGGCTCCAGGCGCTCGACCGCTGGGGCACCATGGCCCTGGGCGAGATCCTGGCCGACCCGATTGACCTCTGCGAGAACGGCTACGTCATGTACGACCTGCTCGCAACGGCGGTCGAGGCGCGGGCCAAGAAGCTCGGCTCGTATCCCGGGACGGCGGCCGTCTTCCTGCCAGAGGGCCGCCCGCTGGCCGTGGGCGAGACCGTCTACCAGAAGGATCTGGCCCGCACCTTCCGCCGGCTGATCGCCGCCTACGAGAGCGGCGCGCGGACCAGCCGCTCGGCCGGCTACCAGGCGGCCCGCGATCTGTTCTATCGCGGCGAGATCGCCCAGGAGATCGCGGCGTTCAGCGAGGAGAACGGCGGCCTGCTCCGTTATGAGGATCTGGCCGAGTTCCAGGTGCCCGTCGTCGAGCCGATCAAGGTCACCTACGGCGAGTACGAAGTCTACGGCTGCGGGCCGTGGTCCCAGGGGCCGACGCTGCCCATCGCGCTGAACATCCTGCGCGGGTACGACGTGAAAGGTCTCGGCCACAACTCGCCCGAGTACCTGCACCTGATCGCCGAGGCGCTCAAGGCGGCGTTCTCGGACCGCCACCACCACATCGGCGATCCTGACTTCTACCCTGTGCCGATTGACGAGCTGCTCTCCGAGGATCACGCCGCGCAGTGGCGCGCCCGCATCGACCGCAACCGGGCCAATCCCGAGATGCCCGCCCGTTCGGAGGTCGGCAGCCGCACCCGCTCCGAACCGTCGGCGTCGGCGCCCGGCCCGGTCTCGCTGCCGCCGGACACCAGCTACGTTGCCGTGGTGGACCAGGAAGGCAACGTCTTCTCGGCCACGCCCAGCGACGGCTTCACGCTCCCCGTCGTCCCGGGCCTCGGGTTCGTGATCTCGCCGCGAGGGGTGCAGTCCTGGCTCGACCCTGACGCCCCGGCCTCCATCCAGCCGGGCAAGCGCCCGCGCCTGACCACCAACCCGTTCATCCTGTTCAAGGACGGCAAGCCGATCATGCCGTTCGGCACGCCCGGCGCTGACGTGCAGCCCCAGGCGATGCTGCAGTTCCTGCTGAACGTGATCGAGTTCGGGATGGACCCGCAGGAGGCCGCCGAAGCGCCGCGCCTCTCCTCGTACAGCTTCCCGATGACGGCGGACCCGCACCCCTACAACCCGAACCTGCTCAAGATGGAACGGCGGATGGGCCGCGAGGCGTTCGACGCAATGGCCGCGAAGGGCCACGACGTGATGGCCTGGGACGATTGGCACCCGGCCGCCGGCAGCGTCTGCGGCATCTGGATCGACCGCGACAAGGGCACCTTCACGGCCGGGGCCGACCCGCGCCGGGTGGCCTACGCCCTGGCCTGGTAGCAGCGGCGAGTGACGAGCGTCGCGCTGCCCTCCGTGGCCGCCCGCCCTCCGAGCGAGGGCGGGCGGCTCTTCGTTATGATGGGGCCGCTATGTCAAACATCCTCCAGCACGTCCCCTCGGGTGAGCGCGTCGGCATCGCCTTTTCGGGCGGCCTCGACACCAGCGCCGCGCTCCACTGGATGCGCGGCAAGGGCGCCATCCCGTTCGCCTATACCGCCAACCTCGGACAGCCTGACGAGCCGGACTACGACGAGATCCCGCGCAAGGCGATGCAGTACGGCGCGGAGAAGGCGCGCCTGATCGACTGCCGCGAGCAGCTCGTGGCCGAGGGCATCGCGGCGCTCCAGTGCGGCGCGTTCCACATCTCGACCGGCGGCGTCCCCTACTTCAACACCACACCGCTCGGGCGGGCTGTGACCGGCACGATGCTGGTGCTGGCGATGCGCGAGGACGAGGTCCACATCTGGGGCGACGGCAGCACCTTCAAGGGCAACGACATCGAGCGGTTCTACCGCTACGGCCTGCTGGTCAACCCGCAGCTCCGCATCTACAAGCCGTGGCTCGATCAGGCGTTCATCGACGAGCTGGGCGGGCGCGCCGAGATGTCGGCGTACCTCGCGAAGGCCGGCTTCGACTACAAGATGAGCCTGGAGAAGGCGTACTCGACCGACTCCAACATGCTCGGAGCCACCCACGAGGCGAAAGACCTCGAGGAGCTGAAGACCTCAGTCAAGATCGTGGACCCGATCATGGGCGTGGCGTTCTGGAAGGATGACGTCCAGATCAAGGCCGAGGAAGTGACGGTTGGGTTCGAGGACGGGCAGCCGGTCACCCTCAACGGCGCGACGTTTGACGACCCCGTAGCCCTGATGGACGAGGCCAACCGCATCGGCGGCCGCCACGGCCTTGGGATGAGCGACCAGATCGAGAACCGCATCATCGAGGCCAAGAGCCGTGGCATCTACGAGGCCCCGGGCATGGCGCTGCTGTTCATCGCCTACGAGCGGCTGGTCACGGGCATCCACAACGAGGACACCATCGAGCAGTACCGCGACAACGGCCGCCGCCTGGGCCGGCTGCTCTACCAGGGCCGCTGGTTCGATCCGCAGTCGATGATGCTCCGCGAGACGGCCCAGCGCTGGGTGGCGCGGGCCATCACCGGCGAGGTGACTGTCGAGCTGCGGCGCGGCAACGACTACTCGCTGCTGGACACCGTCAGCCCGAACCTGACCTACAAGCCCGAGCGGCTGACGATGGAGAAGGGCGAGATGTTCTTCACGCCTGAGGACCGCATCGGCCAGTTGACGATGCGGAACCTGGACATCGCCGACACCCGCGACAAGCTGGAGACCTACGTCCGGACGGGCCTGCTCGGCTCGGGCAGCGGCAGCCTCGGGCTGATCGCGGACGCCCAGAAGCAGCTCAACCCCAAGTCCGAGGACTGACCACCGAAGACGAGAAGGCCCCCACCCGCCGACCGCAAGCCGGAGCGCCCTCACCCCCAACCCCCTCTCCCTGTGCGCGGGCGAGGGGAGGTGACGATTCGCCTCGGCGCAGTCGACGCTCGCGCCGGCCCCCGGCGCGGTGTGGCGGGCCACCTCCGTTACCCTTCGATGGACGCCCCGTACAGGTACATCAGCTCGTCGGCGCGGGCCTGGAACCCCTTGAGCCGCTTGCTCACGCCGTAGCTGTCCATCTGGTCGTACATCGGGACGGCCACGGCCTCGTCGATCAGCGTCTTCGCGATCTCCTGGTACGCCTTGTCGCGGGGGTCTGGTTCCAGGATGCCGCGCGCCGCCACCACCCGCTTGTCGAACTCCTCGGTCCCCCAGTACAGCCCCGAGTTCTTGGTGTAGAAGTTGGTGCTGTAGTTGTAGTCGGCGTCGGCCGTGTTGTTGGCGTTCGACCAGAGGTGCAGATCCATCTCCTCCTTGTACTTGCGGTTCCACTCGTCGGTGACCACCGTGAAGTCGAGCAGGTTCACCTGCGGGTTGAACCCGACGTTCTGGAGCATCCCGGCGATGGCCTGCACCACCTCGGCGTCGTTGAGCAGGCGGCCCTTCGCCGAGAGGATCATGATGTTGCCGGGCTTGACGCCGGCCTCGGCCAGCAGCGCCTTCGCCTTTGCGGGGTCGAACGGATACCGCTCCTTGTCCACGTCCTTCGAGTAGCCCCAGACGCCCGGCCCCATGTAGCCGCCCGGCGTCGGGACGGCGTTGCCGCCCAGGACCGTCTCGACGATCAGCTTCACGTCGATGGCGTGGTTCAACGCCTGCCGAACCTTGAGGTCGGAGAACGGCGCCTTCTTGGTGTTGATCTTCAGGTAGACGTTCCTCAGGCCGCGGACCGTCTGCAACTCGGTCTTGGCGTCAGCCTTGACCTTCTGGCCCAGCTCTGGCGGCACGTTGTTCACGAGGTCGGCGTTGCCGGTCAGCAGCTCGGTGACGCGGGTGTTGTCCTCGGCGATCTGCCGGTACTTGATCGTCTTCAGCTTCGGCGCGCCCATCCAGTAGTCCGGGTTCGCCTCCATGACGACGTGCTGGCCCTTGACCCACTCCACGAACTTGAACGGCCCGGTCCCCATCGGCTTCTGCCCGAAGGCGTCGGTGCCGCCCACCGAGTCGAAGTACTTCTTCGGGACGATCGGCAGGATGCTGATCCGTCCGAGCAGCGTGGCGTTCGGCTCCTTGAGCAGGAAGTCCACCGTCTCGCCGTCCACAGCCTTGACCTCGGCGATGGACGTGAGCACCGGCGTCTGCCGCGAGCCGGTCTTCGGGTCGAGCAGCCGCATGAACGTGAACGCCACGTCGTCAGTGGTCAGCGGATCGCCGTTGTGGAACTTGATGCCCTGGCGCAGCTTGAAGCGCAGCGTCTTGTCGTTCGGGTAGGTCCAGGCGGTCGCCAGGTGTGGCTTGACGCTGCCGTTCGGCTCGCGGAAGACCAGCGGATCGGCCATGTGGATGGCAGGATTCAGGATCGCCAGTGACTGTTCCATCGTGGCGTCGAGGGTGGTGATCGGCAACTGTTGGATGACCGTCAGGTCGCCCTTCGAGGCGACGGCGGCGGCCGGTTTCTGGGCCGGCGCGTTGGCGGCGGGCGCGCTGGTCGGGGCGGCGGCCGGCGCGCTGGTCGGCGCGGCCTGGGCCTGCGGCGCGACCGGCGCGGCAATCGTCGGGACGGCCGTGGGCTTCGCGGCTTCGGCGGCCGGCTTGGGGGCCTCGGCCGGCTTCGCGGCCGGCGCCTGCGGGGCGCAGGCCACACTCAGCGCCAGACCGCTGGTGGTCAGCAGACCGAGCTGCAGGAAGCGCCGCCGACTCAGCGGCAGCGGGCGTCGTCCGCGTTCGAAGGGGGTCATCGAGCCTGCCTCCTGGAAGGGTCACGGTGGCCGCCACCAGCGGCGAGCGGCCAGGGCCTCTGAATGACACGCCTCTCGGCCGGTCGCCGGGTGCGATGCCACTCCCTCATCACCCGCACGCTACAGGCGCGGGTCCAGAATGTCGCGCAGGGCGTCGCCGATCAGGTTGATCGCGACGATGGTCGCCATCAGCAGCAGGCCCGGGAACGTGCCGGCCCACCAGGCGCTGGAGAGGTATTGCCGTCCCTCGGCCAGCATGCCGCCCCAGCTGGGGGCCGGCGGCATGATCCCCAGCCCCAGGAACGAGAGCGACGCCTCGGCCAGGATCACCCGCACCAGCGTCAACGTGAAGAGGACGAGGACCGCGCCTGAGATGTTCGGCAAGATGTAGCGCACGAGCAGGTACCCGTCCGTGGCCCCGATGGCCCGCCCGGCATCGACAAAATCCCGATGCCGCAGACTGAGCACGTCCGCGCGGATGATGCGCGCCTGGAAGACCCAGCTTGAGAGCACCAGCACCAGGATCAGGTTGCCGATGCCCGGCCCCAGCACCACCATCACCGAGAGCGCCAGCAGAATGTTCGGGAAGGTCAGCTGCACGTCGGCAACGGAGGTGATGACGCCGTCCCAGAACCGCCCGGTGTAGCCGGCCAGCATCCCGGCGCCGACGCCGACGATGGCCGCCAGCACGCTCGACGAGAGGCCGACGGCCAGGGAGATCTGCCCGCCCACCAGCAGCCGGGCCAGCATGTCGCGGCCAAGCTGATCGGTGCCGAGCGGGTGTGCGGCTACGGCCCTCTCGAAGCCGAGCGGCGGGGCTAACCGCCCCCGCAGGTCCTGGTAGAGCGGGTCCAGCCCGAGCAGGGCCGGCCCCAGAAAGACTAGCGCCAGCAGGCAGGCCAGCAGCACGATGCCGGCTCGCCCCTTCTTGTCGCGGCGCAGACGGGCCAGGGCGCTCGGGCGGGCGCGACGCGTGGGCGCGGCCGGCGTCACCTCGGGCAGCGGAAGCGCAGCCTCCTGTGCCGCCATCTAGGCCGCCCGCCAGGATCGATTCAGCCGAGCCACCAGCCCGCTCGGCCGTCGCCATGTTCGTCGCTCTGTACCGTGGACTGTTCCCACTCGATCCTCTCCAAAGGTCGCAGTGCCCCTTCTGTCCGCAGGTACGCGATTCGATTGTGAAAGCGTGCCTGGTGGCCGACCCTGCCGTCAGGTCAGCCGCACGCGGGGATCGACCAGCCCGTACGACAGATCGACCAGCAGGTTGACGGCCAGGATGAAGACCGCGAACACGAACGTGGACGCGACGACCAGCGACACGTCGCGGCCGTTGATCGCCGAGACGGCCAGGCTGCCGACGCCCGGCCAGGCGAAGACGGTTTCGACGATGACCGCGCCACCCATCAGCACGGCGAACTGGATGCCGCTGGCCGTGATGACGGGGATCAGCGCGTTCCGCAGCGCGTGCCGCACGACGACCGCCTGCTCCAGCAGGCCCTTGGCGCGGGCCGTGCGAAGGTAGTCCTGGCTCAGCACGTCGAGCATGGCCGAACGCAGCAGCCGGGTCTGGTACGCCGCCCCGTGGATCCCGAGCACGAAGGCCGGCATCACGACGTTCGGCCAGCCGTAGCCGGAGGCCGGCAGGATCTGGAGCGTCAGCGAGAGCAGCAGGATCAGCATGATGCCCATCCAGAAGACGGGCATCGACTGGCCGGCAAACACGACCAGCGTGCCGAGCACGTCCACCACGCCGCCGCGCCGCACCGCCGACAGCACGCCGAGCGGCAGCGCGATGACGAGGTTCACCAGCATGGCAGCGGCGGCCAGCGCGAGCGTCGCCGGCAGCCGTTCGAGAATCAGCGGAAACGCGGCCTGACGATAGGTCGAGGAACGGCCGAAATCGCCCTGCAGCACTTTCCAGACATAGCGCACCATCTGGATCGGCAGCGGCTGGTCGTAGCCCAGTTCGCGGCGCACCCGCTCGACGTCGGCCGGCGAGGCGTCGGGGCCAGCAATCGCGCCGGCCGGGTCGCCCGTCAGCAGGACGAGCAGGTAGGCGACCAGGATCACGCCGAGCAGCACCAGCAGCGACCGCCCTACACGCTCCAGAAGGTAGGTCACCATGCGGACGCTCGCACCCCCGCCAGGATGCCCCATGATAGCGAGGCGTCCCGGGCGCGTCAAACGCGCGGTGCCGCGCGTGCCGTGGCCCCTCGTCACACGCACGGCGATATCGCCCGGCGCGCGCTGGCGCGCGCCTCGCGCTTGGCGACGACCGCGCTCGACGGGTACCGTCTCAGTATCGCCCTGAACGCAATCCCGGCCACCGTGGGCCGCCTGATGGATGACGACCGATGAAGATCACCGATGTCAAGCTGTTCCAGCTCAAGGGCACGATGGAGTTCCCCGGCGAGTTCTGGGAAGAACGCCTTGTCCGCCCGATCGACGTGTACGCCGAGCACAAGACCGAAGGGCCAGCGTGGCTGGAGAAGATCGCTGACGGCAAGTACCGGATGTCGTCGGTCTTCCTGGAGATCGTCACCGACGAGGGCCTGAGCGGCATCGGCGGGCCGATCACCCTGGAGTACGCCTTCATCATCGACACCCAGCTCAAGGGGCTGCTGATCGGCGCGGACCCGATGGCCCACGAGCTGCTCTGGGACAAGATGTACCGCCACTCCGTCCACGGACGGAAGGGCAGTACGATGATCGCCATCAGCGCCGTGGACTGCGCCCTCTGGGATCTGAAGGGCCGCATCCTGAACGCGCCGGTCTACAAGATCCTCGGCGGGCCGACCCGCAAGGAGATCCCCTGCTACGCCAGCATGCTCGGGTTCTCGGTCGAGCCGGAGAAGGCTGCCGCCCGCGCGAAGGAGTACAAGGATCTCGGCTTCACGGCGATGAAGTGGTTCTTCCGCGAGGGGCCGACCGACGGCCGCGAGGGCATCCGCAAGAACGTCGAGATGGTCCGCGCCGTCCGCGAGGCCGTCGGCGACGACGTGGACATCATGCTGGACGCCTGGATGTCCTGGGACGTGCCGTACACGATCAAGATGGCCGAATTGCTGGCCGAGTTCAACCCGCGCTGGATCGAGGAGCCGGTCCTCCCCGACAAGATCGACAGCTACGCCCAGATCCGGGCGCAGTCAGTCGTCCCGATCTCCGGCGGCGAGCATGAGTACACCCGCTGGGGCCTGAAGCAGTTGATGGACGCGCAGGCCGTTGACGTGCTTCAGCCAGACATCTACTGGTGCGGCGGCATCTCGGAGACGCTCAAGATCCTGGCGCTGGCCTCGGCCTACGACCTGCCGGTCATCCCGCACGGGCACTCCTCGAACGCCGGCGCGCACGTGACGGCCGCCCAGCCGGCGACGCTGGTGCCGTTGCAGGAGTACCTCATCAAGTGGAACGTCATCCATCAGTGGTTTTTGCGCAATCCCGTTACTCCGGTGGGCGGTGTGATTACGCTTGACGACCGGCCCGGGCTCGGCATGGAACTGGACGATTCCAAGATCGAGGAGCAGGTGCCGCTCTCCTGGACCGAGACCCGCTGGTCATAGGTTCAACGCTGTGGCGGCGGAAAGTTCCGCCGCCGTAGCCCCGGCCCAACGTCGACGAGACAGTGAAATGCGCCTGTCTCGCTCATTGCATCGTAGCAGCTTCAAGCAGCGGAACCTCTGGAGCGGCGGTCTGAGATGGTTTCTACTTCCAGAAATACTCGGCGTTTTCCTCTTTGCTAACGACGAACCACGCACTCTTGTAGTACCTCCCCTTGATGCATAGGTCTTCGAACTGAGCATTGACTACTGTGCCGACGAGAGTCATCTCCGTACGATTCGGCACCTTGGGCGTTCCGGATCCCGGCGGTCGTCTTCCCGGCTCACTCGTTAGTTGGAGCGCCAGTCGAGGCGGATCTCCACTAGCTCCATCTCCCACCAAATACATGTCTGTCGGCGGCGCAACGTAAGCATCTATGAAAGTTGGGACTCCTGATCCGGAACGTTCGCATGCGGGAGTACCTACACCGCCAGTATCCAGAAACCTTCCTTTGACACGAACGCGCATTCCGTCGAAGGCGGCCGGGTCCGCTGTTATTGCCTGGATCGAAACTTCGGATGCACTGCTTTCGACGCTCATGGGAGGACCACATCCTAGGGTCGCGCCGAACATCGTCGCCACAAGGACAAGTCGGTACACCTTCATCCACATGCCGCTTACCCTCCGACGCATAACCCTGAAAGTCTGGTGATCCCGAATGATATCGGGAGGACACGGGGCAGTTTCGCTCGTAGCACTTCTGCTCTACCATAGCGCATTTTGAACACTCACGGAAGCCCAATGGAATATTATATTTGCAGTCGATGCTAGCATTAGTGTACATTCGGCGGCGAGTTTCGGCCAGAGGGCACTCGCGAAGTGCGCCTTCGTCCCGAGACGAAAACGGCGATCTGGAGGCTCCCCACGCGTTCCCTTGGTCAAGGAGCTTTGCAGCTACTGCTCGCCTTCGTTCTTCTCTTGACCTGTGTCAGGTCGAGCACGTTCGCCGCTGAAGTCGGCATCCAACACGACGCAGTTCGGCAAGCGCTGTCTCCTACTCCCGTAGCTCCGCCAGCAAGCCCTGCTCCGCCCTCCCAGGGTTCGCAGCCAGCCGCGCAACCCACCGCCTCCCCGGGAAGCTCCGCAGCCCCACCCAACTGGCGCTCCGCATATCGCAACACCTCGCGTCTATCGGGGCAGCTGAAGGATCTTCTTGATGCTGATGCACGTGGGCAGGTTGCCGCTGAGGCGATGAGACAGCGAGTCTCTGAAAGGCAGGGTCGGCTCCTTGCTGCAATCCGGCCTATGCCAGGCCAAGCTGATGCCGCGCGCGCTGCAGTACAAGCAGCAGGTGCAACACTGGCTCGAACTGCGGGAGCGCCAAAGACTGACCGGAGCGAAAGGTACTTCGAAATCTGGGCTACGCCATCTACAATCCTCAAGCTAGAGCATGAGCCATCTATCGCCAACCTCGATGCTCCGCCCGCGCCTATACCTGCCGCCAATGAAACGGTGGCCGATGCGATCCAGATGGTTGGTTCAGCGGGCTGGAACTCAAACGGCTTCACGGGGCGCACGATTCGCATCGGTGTAATCGATTGGGGGTTTAGGGACTACACGTCGCACCAAGGGCAGGCACTGCCGGCGGTGATCGATACATCATGTCACGATCCTGTCAACGGAAATATCGAGGGAGATATCAACGATGCACAAAGGTATCATGGGACTGGTGTATTGGAGATCATACATGCTCTAGCGCCGGAAGCAGAGGTATCCATTGCACGAGTAGCTGGCTTTGATGCGATTGACAATGTCGTTGACTGTTTCATGCAGCCAGATAAGGTTGTTCAAGTCGTGAACATGTCGATGCAATGGCGGTACGATGGACCGGGTGACGGAACTGGATTCCTGAACTCCATCGTCAGCAACGCGACTTCTAACGGGAATATCGTGTGGGTCCAGGCTGCCGGAAATCGTGCACAGCAGCATTGGAGGGGGACATTCAACGACACTGAGCCTAATTCTGTGCACAATTTCAACGGTGTCACAGAGACCATGAAAATCCCAAGTGTCCCTCAAGGACAGCAGATCGAAATTCAACTACGATGGAGCGATAACTGGAACGCTCCATGCAATGACTTCGATATATTCCTCTACAATAGCCCCATACGCTTGCCAGGGAATCGAGTAGGTAGCGGTGGAGCGGATACCCAGACCAACTGTACCGGCGGATCGATTCCGTACGAGAGACTTACCCATACGCCATCGAGTGGAGGGACATCAGACTACTACCTGGAGATCGTTCGGGCAACAGGATCGACTAACAACACACTGGAGGTCATGAGTACCTCGCATGTGATTGACGGATATACGCCGTCATACAGTCTAATGAATCCTGCCGACAATAAGAGCACAGGCACATTGACTGTCGGTGCCGTGCCCATCAGTGCCCCTACAACCATCACTGCCTACAGCAGTCAGGGGCCAACCTCCGATGGCACTGTCAAGCCTGATGTGGTCGCCCCGGTCGAGTATGCCATCACCTCCATCGGCAGTCCCGTTACGGGAACATCGGCAGCAGCTCCGCTTGTTGCCGGTCTCGCGGCCTTGGTGAGGCAGGCGCAACCGTCAGCGAATGCAGCGACTGTGGCGGGCTACATTCGGCAGAATGTGCAAGACCTTGGTGCGAGCGGCCCCGATTCAGTGTTCGGGCAAGGACGAGTATCGTTCGGCGCAGCCCCTGCGGCGCTCCCTGCCCCACCGTATGTGTTTGTTGGGACGAATGGAAACGGTCTCATAGCCAGGGAAGCTGGCGGTTGGGTCCAGAAGAACAGTGGGCACGACATAGCCTACGTGGATGTGCTGCTCATTCCAGCGGAAGTGCCGAATCTCATCTACATCTGGGGACGCACGTCGTCCCTGCTTAGAAAGGGGTACCGCTCAACTGATGGAGGGGCAACCTGGACTTTGGCGGCTAATACTCCCTATAGCACGAACGAGGTGGCTGCGCGACCGGGAGCAGATACCCTTTACGCGGCCTCAGCAGGTTGGGTGTACCGTTCCAATAGTGGTGGAGCGTGGTCAGGTACCTCCTCAATCGAGCAGGGTAGCAGGTGGCTGAGCCAGGGCGGGTGGCGTGGCGTGGTGGAGTGGACGTAAGCTGGGGCCGACCATTGAGGGTGGAGCGAGATGGCGGAGCGGCCGATCCCTGAGGCGCTTGCGGGGCTGGACCTGGCGTCGATCGCGGACGTGGGAGCGCGGCAGGCGATCCGGGCGCTGCTGGGCCTGGTGGAGGAGCTGGCGGCCGAGAACCGTGCGCTGCGGACGGAGCTGGCTCAGGTCAAGGATGAGCTGGCGCGGCTGAAGGGTGGGTCCGGGCGGC
>JADZEM010000044.1 GCA_020850535.1 Chloroflexota bacterium | reverse complement strand
GCATGTTGATGTCGTCGTGCCGCCGCGTCGGGGCTTGAAAGCCCCGCCTACACTCCTGCCGTCGCTGCGCGACGCGCCAGTCGCACCAGTGCCTGCCGTTCCCCACGGCCGTCGCGCAGCGACGGCGTGACGGTAGGCGGGGACTTCAGTCCCCGACCGCCCGTTCCATGATGCTTCGGGGACACCAATGAACATGCCATCGCCCTGCCAGGGGCTACGGTATCGTGGAGATGACCGGCCACGCTGGGATGGACCTTTGCAGATGGAATCACCTTTCTCGTGCGACCCAGAGGTTATGGGGGGGACGCCCGTCTTTACGGGAACACGAGTCCCTGTCCAGACGCTGCTTGACTACCTTGAGGCAGGCGACACTATCGACGAATTCATTGAAGGATTCCCGTCGGTGTCACGAGAACAGGTCATATCGTTTCTCGAGCAGGCGAAGGATCAGCTGGTCACGTTCGACATTGCGGTCATGGTGCTGCGTGCGCGATCGAATCGCCTGACCGAGCTCCCACCGCTCGTACCGGCCCTGCTCACGGCCATTCCCATCGCCCGGCGGGGCGACGTGACCTCCATCGGCGAGACGAGCTCCACGCGTTGACCGTGGGGACGGTCCAGGCGGCGGGCAAGCGCTGGCGACGGTCAGGCAGTGGCGGCGGCGCGGACGGCCTCGCGGACCGGGCGCAGGCTGCCGCCGCGCAGCAGCTTGCCCGGCAGCGGGTGCCCGACGACCTCCTCGGCGAGGGCCGCACAGGCGATCAGCCGGTCCAGGTCAACGCCCGTCGAGATGCCCATCTCCTCGCACATGAACACCAGATCCTCGGTCACGATGTTGCCGGCCGAGCCCTTGTGCTTCGCGAACGGGCAGCCGCCCAACCCGCCAACCGAGGCATCGAAATCGCGGACGCCAAGCTCCAGCGCGGCGAACGCATTGGCCATGGCCGTGCCACGGGTGTCGTGGAGGTGGAGGGAGACCTCGGCGGCCGGGAAGCGATCCTGGCAAGCAGCGATGGTGCGCTTCATCTGGAGCGGGTTGGCCCAGCCCATCGTGTCCGCGAGGCGGATCGAGTCGATGCCGTACCCGTGCTCGGCGGCCACGTCCACGCCAACCTGGACCAGCCGCAGGAGGTCGGGCAGGGCGACATCTCCAGCGTAGTTGCAGCCGAACGCCGCCATGATCGACACCGCTCGGACCGGAATGTCGAACGTCTCGAACATGGCGATGCGGCCTGGGAGGGCGGCAATCGTCTCGGCAATCGTCTTGTTGGTGTTCTTCTGGCTGAAAACGTCGGTGGCGATCAGGCTGAGGTTGCCCTCGAAGGTGTAGACGCCGCTGGCCGCCGCCCGCTCGATACCCCGGTCGTTGAGGGCAAGGGCATCGTACGCCACGCCGGGCACGCGCCTGAACCGGGCCGTGATCTCCTCGGCATCGGCCATCTGGGGCACCCACTTCGGGCTGACGAACGAGGTGACCTGGATGCGGGTCAGGCCCGTCTCGGAGAGGGCGTCGATCAGCTCGATTTTGCGGTCGGTGGGGATCGGCCCCTTCTCGAACTGGAAGCCCTCACGCGGGCCGACCTCGTGGATGGAGACGGTGGCGGGCATCTGGCTCATCAGGGGTCACTCCTGGTGGTGAGCATCGGGCCGTCCGCGCGGACGACGCCCGCCTCAAGCAGGCGCACGATCTCTGCATCAGGATAGCCCAGCTCGGCGAGGATCTCGCGGGTCTGCTGGCCGATGGCCGGCGGATCGTGGCGCGGCTCGGGCTGGAAGCCGTCGCTGACGACTGGCAGGCCCGGCAGCCTGAGCGTGCGACCGTCCTCCGTGCGGACGTCGTGGAGGATCCCCGAGGCTTGCAGGTGCGGGTCGTCCAGCACGTCGAGCGGCGAGTTGACGGGCGAGTACGGCACCCGCGCCGCCTCCAGCCGCCCGACCAGCTCAGCCGAGGTGAGTGTCCCGACGACGGCCGCGATGCGCGGGATGACGCGCGGGCGGTGCAGGCAGCGCTTCGGGTTGGTGTCCAGGTCAGGATCGTCGCGGAGGTCGAACAGCTCCAGCGCGGTGCAGAAGCGCTGCCAGTGGGCGTTGCTGGTGATGGCGATGAAGACCTGGCGCTCATCAGCGGTGGTGAACAACTGATAGACGCCCCAGCCGAGCCGTGAGCCCATTCCCCTGGAGGGCATCGGCACGGGCGACACCCCGGTCACGGCGGCCTGCGCGACGTGCTGGGCTGACAGGAAGACGGTCGTCTCGAAGAGGCCGACGTGGATCTGCTGGCCGTGACCCGTCCGCTCACGGTCATAGAGGGCGGCGACGGTCGCCAGGACGCCGTAGGTGGCCGCGCCGATGTCGATGACAGAGGGGCCAGCCCGCAGCGGCGTTCCGAGCGGGCCGGTCATGTAGGCCATGCTGCCCATCATCTGGGCCAGCTCGTCCAGCAGGGGGCGGTCGCCGCTCGGGCCGGGCAGGAAACCCTTGATCGAGCAGTAGATCACGCGGGGATTGATGCCGGAACCCCAGGCGTAGCCGATGCCGAGGCGGTCGAGGACGCCTGGCGCGTAGTTGTCGAGGACGACATCAGCCTGGGCGACGAGCCGCCCGAAGATCGCCCGGCCGGCCTCCCGCTTGAGATCGACGGCGATGCTGCGCTTGTCGCGGTTGAGGGCGTAGAAGGCGCTGCCGTGGTTGGGCATGCCGCGCGCCTGATCGCCGGCCGTCGGCTCCTCGACCTTGATCACGTCAGCCCCGAGATCGGCCAGCAGCAGGCCGCCGCTCGGCCCGGCGATGATGTGGCCCAGTTCGAGGACGCGTACGCCGGCGAGTGGCGGGGCGCCGGGATTCCGGTTTCGGGTTTCCGGGGCGGAGTCTGGCAGCGTCACGTCAGCCCCTCGGGCGTCCTGCGCGGCGGCAACCAGACCTCACCCATTGACCTGAGAGGCCCCGACTGACCTGAGAGGCCCCGACGCCCTGGTCCCACCGGCGCGTGCAGCAACATGGGTGCTCCCAACGCGGCGCATGATACCATCGCGCCGAAGCAGGGAGCGCTCAGGATGTCCGCACCCCACACGCCAGCACCGCACATGCCAGCCCCCTCGCAGACGCCGCCAGCCGCAGACGCCGCCACGCCCGCTGAGGCCGGCAGCGTCGCCGTGCACGCAACGCGTCCAGACGCGGCAGCCCTGCCGCGGGCGGCCATGTGGTACGGCATCAGCGCTGCCGCGACGACTCTGCTCGCGGCCAGCCTGATGCTCGGGCTGGTCATCCTGGGGCTGTATGGCACGCCAACACTGGGCGTGGCAGCCTACGCGGCCGAGAGCGCTCCGCGCCGCCCGCCCATCGTCCCGCCGATGGTGCCGGAGGGCGCACGTGAGGACTGGGCCGTCTGGAGTTACGTCGATAAGATCAATCAGGCCTGGGGCAAGGACTGGCCGCTCGTGATCCAGTGGTTCGAGGAGTTGGACGCTCGCTACCCCGGCAACCCGATGGTGCTCGACAAGCTGTACGTCTCGTACCTGGAGGATGCGCGCCGGCTGCTGGCCGAGGGCGACGTCGACGGCGCACGCACCCGCTACGACCAGGCGGCCCGCTTCGACCCCGAGCGCGGCGTCGCGCAGCAGCTGCTGGACGAGCTGGACAGCCAGATCGAGGACGGCCAGTAGCGTGACACCGGGCTACGGATTCGCGCCCGGCCGCGCTCGGAACAGCAGGATCTCGCCGTACCGGGTGACCGTGCTGCGAGCCGTGAGGTACTCCCGAATCTCGGCAGCGCCGCGCCCCTCCCAGCTGACCGGGCGGTAGATGCAGACCGGCGCTCCCCGCCCTCGGTACGCCCGGCGCAGCTCGTCCACCGTCTTCGGGATGACCAACGGCTCATGGCTGTACCACTGGAACAGCTCCGCGCCAGCGCCGAACGCACAGGGAGCCGACGCGCCAGCGACGGCCGACCGCTGAGCCACTATCGCGGCTCGGAACCCCTCGTCGGTCATGGCGGCCGGGTAGAGCGCATACCAGTTGATGCCGACCAGCAGCAGACAGGCGACGGCCGGCGCCCAGGCGAGGGGCTGCATCGCCGACGGCAGGCGTCCAGCAAGCCACGCAGCCGCGCAGCGCAGGCCGACGCCAATGGCCACCAACAGGATCGGCACGCTGAAGATGAAGAAGCGCGGATAGAGGTCGGCCGGCCGGGCGAGAGTCGCGGCCAGGAGCGGCAGCCCGATCAACGCGGCGGCGTAGCCGGCGGCCCACGCGCCGAGCGGCCGCCGGCCCCGGCCGATCACCATGAGGCCCAGCCCGGCCAGGGCCAGCACCGCCACGAGCAGCCCAGCCGTGGGGAGGCTCAACAACTCGACGGCGGTGTACCACGCGAACCAGAGGTTCAGCGTGCCGCGCCCAGAATGGCGCGCCTCGGTGACCAGCGAGATGAGGATCGGCAGGTACAGCAGCAGCGTCAGGCCAGCAGCACCGATCAGCGTCCCCAGACCCACCAGGGCGCCCGGCCAGCGCGCGCGCTCACGCCGGTAGACCAGCAGCCATGTCACCAGCAGCAACCCCTGGACGACTGAGACCGCCACCATGTAGAGGTGGCAGTACACGGCCAGCACGGTCACGCCAAAGTAGACCAGCGCGGTGCGGGCAGATGGACGCAGCACCAGTCGGAAGAGCAGGCCGCTGGTCAGGACGGCCCCGAGCAGCAGCGCGGTGTACCCACGAGCGGTCGTGCTCCAGCGAATGTGCTCCGGCGCAAGGGCCAGCGCCAGCGTTGCCGCCAGGGCCAGCCTCGGCCCGACGAGGGGTCGGGCGTACCACCAGAGCGCCGGCAGCGTGGCAAGGCCGAGCAGCAACGCCGGGAGCCGCAGCGCCCACTCTGCCCGCCCGAGTGTCTGCTCGCTCAGGCGGGCGAGCAGCGAGTAGCCAACGTGGTTGTTAAAGTTGATCGAGGTCGAGGCCGTCTTCCACGCTGACTCGGCCCCCACAAAGTTGAGCGCCGTGAACAGCTCGTCGAAGCCGAGGCCCCGCTGCATTGCCGTGGCGCGGATCGCCAGCGCCACCCCGACAATGACGACCAGAAGCGCCACCTCTCGCAGGAAGGCGGCCTGCACTCGGTCGCGTGCGGCGGGCAGCGCACCGGCTCGGGCGGCGTTCGGGGCGCGCGGCGAATACACTGTCGACCGGGCCAGGAGGGACCATCGGACCACGACCACACCTGCCGTATGCCAGGGCGAATCAAGGGCTGATCGAACGAGCCTGATACTACTGGTCACCCTGCCAGTGACGCCATCCTCGCCATCGCAGCTCGGGCGCGACGCGCCAGACGAGCGCGCCGGGCGTTCTGGCAGGCAGAATGTGGTAGGCTCGCCTGGAAGAGACACGGAGATCGCATTGGCACGATCCGACGTTCCGATCCTGACGCCGCACGACCTTGCCGCGCGTATTCTGCGCGAGCATGACGAGCGCCGGCAGGCGGCCGGGGACGGCTGGAGCTGGGACGACAACCCCGATCAGGCGAGGCTGGTGGCGCTGGCCGCGATGGTCACGCGGTGGAACGTGGACGAGGCCCAGTTCGAGGCGAAGCTGCGCCGGCTGATCCGCATGCCGAGCGGCG
This sequence comes from Chloroflexota bacterium, assembly GCA_020850535.1. Lineage (NCBI taxonomy): Bacteria > Bacillati > Chloroflexota > Chloroflexota bacterium. Next base: position 31,298 of record JADZEM010000044.1, on the reverse strand, counting down.
TGGCCAGTACGGCCGCGATGCGGATGCTCCAGTTGTGGCTGGCCGCCAAGGCGCAGCGGACCGAGACAGCCGGCTGACCGAGACGGTTGGCTGAACGGTCATCAGTGCACCGGCCGCTCGGTATGCGTCGGTCCGGGGCAGAACCGCCCCGCCGCTTTCGGCTACGATGCCGGTGCGCCGCGTCACAACGGCGAGGGAGGCATCCAATGAAGATCACTCGTGTCCGGCCGTGGATCGTCGCCGGGCCGCCCGAGGAGGCCGGCGGTCGGCAGGACCGTGGCGGCAGGCTCAGCTACGTGTTCGTCCAGGTCGAGACCGACGAGGGGCTGACCGGCTGGGGCGAGATCACCACCTATCCTGGCCCCATCGCCAACCGGACCATCGCCGCCGCGCTCCGCGAGCTGAACGATCTGCTGGTCGGCGACGACCCGCGCGAGGTCGAGAAGCTCTGGCACAAGGTGTTCCGAGCGTACACCTACCTCGGCACGCGTGGGGCCGTGACGGCCATGATCAGCGGCGTAGACATCGCCTGCTGGGACATCAAGGCCCAGGCGCTTGGCGTCCCGATCTACCAGCTGCTCGGCGGCAAGGTTCGCCCGAACGTGCCGATGTACACCCACTTTGCCTACAAGCGGACCGTTCAGGAGATGGTCGAGAGCGCCGTGGGCGAGGTCGCGAACGGGTCGAAGGCGATCAAGACCGACCCGTTCTCGGCGGCCGGCGGCGTCCCGAACGGCACCTACATCAACGGCCAGATCGAGCGGCACGTCGAGAATCTCGGCGTCAAGATGATCGAGGGGATTCGTGAGGCTGTCGGGCCGGACATCCAGGTCTTGATCGACGCGCATGCCCTCTACGACGTGCCCACCTCGATTCGCCTCGCGAACCGGCTGGCGCCGTACGACATCACCTGGTTCGAGGAGCCGTGCCCGCCCGAGAGCTACGACGCGCTGGAGACGGTCCGCAATCAGGTGCCGACGCGCATCTGTGTGGGCGAGCGCCTCTACACGCGCTTCGAGTTCCTGCCGCTGCTGAACCGGCACCTGACCGACTACATCATGCCGGACGTGACCTGGACGGGCGGCATCTCGGAGCTGAAGAAGATCGCAACGCTGGCCGAGACGTTCTACATCCCGATCTCGCCGCACGACGCCAGCGGCCCGGTTAACCTGATGGCCGGCGCGCAGGTCTCGATCACGACGCCGAACTTCTACCGCATCGAAGCGCGGCGCGTGAAGCTCGATTTCTACAACGTCTTCCTCGAGGAGCCACTCACCATCGACGGCGACGCCGTGGTGATCCCCGAGACGCCGGGCCTCGGCGTGAAGCTGAACGTCGAGTACCTGGAGAAGAACCAGATCGACAACTGACCCGGTCGATGCTGGGCCGAATCCTCGTCCTTCACCCCCTCTCCCGCGCACAGCGAGAGAGGGGGCGGAGGACGAGGAGCCTAGCGGACGGCCATCAGCACGCGGTTGTCGAGCTTCTGCCAGATGGTGTCCACCTCGCGGAAGCCGGCATCCTTGAGCGCCCCGATCTGGAACGCGAGTCCAGCGTTCGCCCAGACGCGGTCGCGCCAGCCAAACAGCCGCTGGCGTTCCTGGTAGAGCGCGGTGAGGGCCGGATCGGCCTCGATGGCCTGCCACCAGCGCTCCCAGTCCTCAGCGCCGGCCGGCGTGGATTCGCGGCGGCGCTGGCGGAGCCCCATCGCCATCTCTCGGATGGTGGGACGGTCCGGCGCGAACGCCAGGTGATCGGCGTTGAGGAAGACGCCGCCCGGCCGCACCAACTGGCCCAGCTCACGGTAGACCCGCGCCAGCGTGCCTGGCGAGACCCAGTGCAGGGCGGTGCTGCTGAGGACGGCGTCGAGCTTGCGGCCCGCGAGCTGCGTGGACAGCCGCTCGGCCCAGGCGGGATCGTTCAGGTCGTCGTGGACCCAGGTCAGGCGTCCGTCGAACGTGCCGAGCGCCCCACGCCCGATCTCCAGCAGCAGCGGGTCGAGATCCACGGCGAAGGCCTGGGCCTTCGGGAACCGGGTCAGCAGCCGCTGGCTGATCGCGCCCGGACCGCAGGCGATGTCCAGGGCGACGATCTCGCCGCCAACGGTCGCGTCTACTGCCTGGAGCTGCGCCTCGAAGCGCTCCTCGCGGCCGTCCATGTGCAACGCCTGCTGGGCGTCCCAGCGGCTGAGCCAGTCTGCCCAGTCAACGGTCCGCGTCTCGGTCACCTGAACCATGCCTGTGCCTCACGGTCGAGTTGGGGCGCACGCAGGCCGGCGAGGATACGCCCTCGCAGCCAGCCAGCGCGCAGCCATGCCCATGAGTTTAGCACGGGCTAAACTACATACTGAGCACGAGCAAGACACGGCTTCTGCGAGCCGCCGCTGCCCCGGCTCGACCTCGCCGACTTCGCTCCTTCATCGCTTCACTCGGGCTGATGGATGACCCCATCAGATCCATCGTGGGCGAGTACTACATCGTCGTACTCGGGACCGGGCTGGCGGACGCCGCCCGCAGGCCGCGCTGGAGGTCGGCGCAGATGTCGGCCGGCTCCTCGATGCCGACGGACAGCCGCACCAGCCCATCCCCGATGCCCACGGCGCGCCGCTCCTCGGGCGTCAGGCCCCGGTGCGAGGCCACGACGGGGTACAAGGTCAGCGTGCGGATGTCCCCCAGGGTCGGGGCGGGAGCAACCAGTTGCAGGGCATCCATGAACCGCCCGACGCGCGGCCGGTCGCCGTCCTTCAGGTCGAAGGCCAGCATCGCGCCGAAGCGTCCGCCCAACATACCGTTCGCCAGGGCGTGCTGCGGATGCGCGGGCAGACCAGGGTAGTAGACTCGCTCAACGCCTGGCTGCGCGGCCAGCCACTCCGCCACGGCCAGGGCGTTGTCGCACTGGCGGGCCATCCGCAACGAGAGCGTCTTGAGGCCGCGATGGGCCAGCCACGCCTCGTTAGGGCCGAGGACCGCCCCGAGCAGCTTGGCCTGGTACCGCACCCTCTTGCCGGTCGTCTCGTCGGCGGCGGCCACGGTGCCGCCCGTCACGTCGCCATGCCCCCCGATGTACTTCGTGGCGCTGTGCACCACCAGATCGGCGCCCTGCTCGATAGGCCGCAGCAGGTACGGCGAGGCGAACGTGTTGTCCACGATGGTCTTCGCGCCGTACCGCTTCGCCAGGGCCACCAGCGCCTTCAGGTCGAGCACCTTGACCAGCGGGTTGGAGATCGTCTCCAGGTAGACGACCTTCGCGCCTTCGGAGAGGGCGGCCTCGACGGCCCCCAGGTCGGTCATGTCCACGAACGTGGTCCGCACGCCGAAGTCGGCCAGGTGGCCGGTCAGCAGCACACGGGTCAGCCCGTACATGTCCTGGGTGGCGACGATATGGTCGCCGGGGCGGATCTCGGCCGCCAGCAGCGCGCCGTAGATGGCGGCCATCCCCGAGCCGAACGCCCCGACCATCGGAGCAGACTCCAGCGCCGCCACGGCCTCCTCAAACGAGCGGACCGTCGGGTTGCCATCGCGGGTGTAGAAGTAGCCCTCGCGCGAGCCGGCGAAGACCTCGTCCAGGGAGTTCAGGCTCGGCATGAAGAAGCCGGACGCGTTGTGGATCGCACCGGCGGTCGGCCGCCAGGAGGGGCCGTCGTCGTCGGTGCTGTGGCTCTCGCCAGCATGGGCTGCCAGCGTGTCAAAGCTCCAGGGGCGGTCGGCGTCGTCGTCGGCGTGCGGGGCGTGGCCGTTCGTCGTGTCGGTCATCGGGACAGCTCCTCAGGACTGGTAGGCCACGCGCCCGTCGAACACCGTCAGGCTGACGGCGATCTCGGCAAGGGTGGCGAGGTCGGCGGCGTACGGGTCGGCGGTCAGCACCACGGCATCGGCCAGCATCCCCGGCATCAGCCTGCCCAGCCGGCTGCCCCACCCGAGGGCGGCGGCGCTGCCGGCCGTGTAGGCGTAGATCGCCTCGGCGAGGCTCACCCGCTGCTCGGGACGCCAGCCGCCGGGCGGCTCGCCACCTGGACGCTGGCGAGTCACGGCAGCATGGATACTCTTGAGCGGCTCGGGCGGCTCGACGGGGCAATCCGTGCCGAAGGCGACGCGCGCGCCGCTGTCCAGCAGCGAGCGCCACGCATACGCTCCCCGGCAGCGGTCGCCCCAACGACGATCCGCCACGTGCATATCCGACGTGGCGTGGATCGGCTGCATCGAGGCGACCACGTCCAGCTGCGCGAAGCGGCCGATGTCTTCGGGGGCGACGATCTGGGCGTGCTCGACGCGGAGGATCTGGCTCCGCGCGGCCGGGTGAGCGTCGGCGCGGACCCGTTCGGCGGCGTCGAGGACCAGCCGCACAGCGGCATCCCCGATGGCGTGCGTCGCCACGCCGATGCCGGCCGCGCGGGCCTCGCGCATCAGCCCGGCCAGCTCGTCCAGGTCGATGGTCGGGATGCCGGTATCCTCCGGGCCGCCGTCGTCGTACGGCGCGAGCATGGCCGCCGTACCCGACCCGAGCGCCCCGTCCGCGAACAGTTTGAGCAGCCCGATTCGCAGCCGGTCCCCGCCGAAGCCCGTCCGCAAGCCGGCCTCGGCAGCAGCCCGAAGGCCGCCCCTGGTGATGCCGGCCGCGACTCGCAACCGCAGCTCGCCGGCATCTTCGAGCGTCTGGAGGGCGCGAACGGCCTCGACGCCCTCGAAGTTGCAGAGCCCCGTGACGCCGACACGCAGCAGTGCCTCCTGGGCGGCCCGCGCCGCCACGACCTCCTGCTCGGGTGACGGGCGGTCGGCCAGGGCGCGGACGCGCTCGCCGGCCGCCTCCAGCAGCACCCCGCTGGGGCTGCCATCGGCCTCCCGCTCGATGCGCCCGCCCGGCGGATCGGGCGTGTCCCGCGTGATGCCGGCCAGCTCCAGGGCGCGCGTGTTCGCCCAGACGCTGTGAACGTCCCGGCTCAGCAGCATAGTCGGACGGCCGTTGGTCACGCCGTCAAGGTCGTGGCGCGTCGGGAAGCGCGCGCCGGGCCAGAGGTTACGGTCCCAGCCGCGCCCGATGATCCAGGCGTCAGGATCGCTCGTCTGCGCGGCGATGGGCGCGACGAGCTGGCGGACGGCCTCGATGGATGCCGCCCGATCCAGCGGGACGCGCTGGCGGTCGAAGCTGTACCCCAGAAAGTGAAAGTGGGCATCGACGAACCCCGGCACGACGGCCCGCCCGCCCAGATCGACGACCTCGGCCTCGGGGCCGGCCGCGGCGAGGGCGTCGGCGCTGCTGCCGGCCGCCACGATCCGATTCCCGACGCTCGCGAGCGCCTGCACGAGGGGACGGCGGGCGTCCTGGGTGTAGACGCGCCCGTTGACCAGGGCGAGCCGGTGGGGTGCGCGCGGTACGTCAGTCATGCTGCTCGATCCGTCAATGCGACATCTGCAAGTGTGGCCCCCGGTACGGCATCCATCAACCCGATAGCGACTATACGAGCCATCGAGATTCATGATGAATCAGACAGCGCGCCAGGATCCACGACTGTGAGGATTGTAGGATGGGTGTCTTCCCGCGGGGAGCGCGGTGCGCTCAGCGGTTGATGCAGTTGCCGAACCGGACCGCGCGCCAGCATTCATGTCATCCTGAACGGAACGAGCTTGCGAGTGAAGTGAAGGATCTCACCCACTGACGCGACAGTTGAACATCAGCGGGTGAGATCCTTCGCAAGCTCCGGATGACAGGGGACGTGGCACACATTCCCACGGGTCTGCACCCAGTGCGCTGTTGAAACCATCTGTCCACGAACACGTGCGGGGAGGGGAGTCAATCGAATGTGGTGCAGCCGCGTTCACCGTGTCCGCAGCGCCGGGATCAGGTCTCCCTGGACGATCAGGTCGGAGATCTCCAGCCGCTCGCGGGCCGCCTGCCGCCGCGGCTCCAGCAGGGCGCAGTCCACTGAAGCGCCGGTCGCGATCTCGTAGCAGCCCGCGCTGGCGTCCGCCCCGAACCGCTGCACCCAGTAGTACCGGTCGTCGGCAAAACTGCCGTCGCGGAACACGGTCAGCGAGGGCCGCTCAGCCGTCAGATCCCGCCCGAGCATCATCCCGTAGTCGCCCTCGTCCACGCTCACGCCGAGCAGGCTCAGGATGGTCGGGGCCACATCCAGGTGCCCGCCGACCACGGCACGCTCGCCGGCGTGCGCGCCGTGCGGCAGCCGCACGACCAGCGGCGTGCGCTTGCGGACCCAGAAGCGGTCGTACTCGTTCCAGGCCGGCCGCCCCACCAGTTGCCCAAGCGCTGGCGGATCGCCCAGGAAGCCCTGGTGATCGCCGTACAGCACGAAGACCGTCTGATCCAGCACGCCGTCCGCTCGTAGCTGCTCCAGAAACCGCCCGAGCGACTGATCGAAGACGTGCGCCGACTGGAGATAGTCGCCCAGCAGCGTGCCGTCGAGCGGTCCAAGATCCAGCAAACGGTACTGGGCCGCCAGCTCATACGGGTGGTGGTTCGACGACGACTGGAGGTACGCCAGGTACGGGTGCTCGCGGTTGGCGAGGCGCGGGACCATCTGCCCGAAGAAGGCATCGTCCGCAAGCCACGCCTGGATGTACTCGGTGAGCTGAAACGCGTCCTCGTAGTAGGCGTGCTGGAACCCGTAGGCGGGGTTCAGCCGGTCGGCGTTCCAGAAGTCGCTACTGGCGGCCACGGCGGCGAACGTCTCGTACCCCTGATCGGCCAGGACGCGCGGCAGGGCCCGAAAGTGGTTCTGGGCGTAGTCCATCGCTACGAAGCCGACCGGCCGCGGGTGCAGCCCCTGGAGCACCCCGAACTGTGCATCCGAGGTGGTCCCCAGGTACGTTTGCTCGTGGTAGTTGGGAAACGTCAGGCTCTCGCGGGCGAGCGCCGCCAGGCGCGGCATGATCGGCTGGCCGTTGACCTCCAGCCCGATGGGGAACGCCTGGAGCGACTCCGCGCTGATCAGGATGACGTTCGCGCCGCGCGCCGCCCCGAACAGCGGCGACTGTGGCCCCCGCCGCCCGCGCTCGTCGGCGAGGTAGCGGCGGACACGCTCCACCTGGGCCGCTGGCGGCCCGCCAACGCTGGCGCGCGGCGCGACGATCTCCAGCACGTGGTAGGGCAACAGGCCGACCACCGCCGCCGCCTCGATGCGCGGGCTGGCCGGCGAGAACAGGGCGTCGCCCTGCTGCCAGCGGGTGGCCAGCGTTGGCGACACGACGGCCAGCCCGAGCGCCAGGAAGCCGGCCCCCATCCGTGAGCGCACCGGCATCGGGAGGCCGGCGAGGCGGCGGGTCTGCCAGAGGTGGGCCGGCACGATGATGAGCGCCAGCGCGAGATCGATCCCGAAGATCGGGTCGAGCGTCCTGGCGATGTCGAGGATGCTCGGCAGGATGTCCTTGACCATCCTCGGCGTGGTGAAACTGCCCGTCGAAAGGACGTCGCCGTAGAACCGCGTGTGCAGCAGATCGGCCACCGCCAGCACCGTCAGCCCGACGTTGAGCGCGATCAGCGCCAGCAGCCGCCAGCGGCGCGGCAGCAGCAGCAGGGGGGCACAGGCCAGCAGCAGGCAGGCCAGGGTGCCGCTGGCGATCTGCGGGTACGCCGACACCACCTCCAGCAAGTTGTGGCTCGGGCGCATCCACTGCGCGATGGTGGCCGTGTTCGACCACCACTCACTGCGGACGAAGGCGCTGGCGTAGGCGAGCTTGGCCCAGATCAGCCCGATCGTCAGCAGGATCGGGGTCAGCTCAGCCGTCCAGGTGTCCCAGCCCGCCCGCGGCGCGCCCGACCCGCTGGCGTCCGACTTCAGAGCGCCCAACCGGCCGTGGGCAGCTCCACCTTCTTCGAGATGCGTACGCTGGGCGATGACGGCTCCCGGTGCGCCTGGCGCGCGCAGGAAGCCTACGAGCCGGAACCCCCGACGTCAAGCGTGCCAGCCCCAGGCCGAAGCGCCGTCAGCGCCAGGAACTCCCAGCACAGGTTGGCGGCCAGCAGCGCGGTGATCTGGCCCGGGCCGTCGTACTGGGGCAGCACCTCGACCACGTCAAACCCCACGAAGTTCAGGCCGGCCAGCCCCCGCAGCAGATCCTGCATCTGAATCGTGGTGTACCCGCCGACCTCCGGTGTGCCCGTCCCGGGCGCGAAGGCCGGGTCCAGCACGTCGATGTCGAGCGAGAGCACGACCGGCGCATCCCCCACCCGCTCGCGGATGCGGCGCACCGTCGCCGGCATCCCGATCTCCAGCGTGTCGCGCAGCGTCAGCACGTCGAAGCCGAGCGTGCGGGTCTGGTCCCAGTCATCAGGATCGAACAGCGTCCCGTGCAGGCCGACCTGGATCGAGTGGGCCGTGTCGATCAGGCCCTCTTCGATGGCGCGGCGGTACATCGTGCCATGGGTGTACCGCTCGCCCCAGTACTCATCCCAGGTGTCCGGATGCGAGTCGAAATGGACGACTGCAACCGGCTTCTGTCGGTACTGCGCTTGCGCCCGCAGCTCCGGCAGCACGACGGTGTGATCGCCGCCGAGCACAATCGGGACGCCGCCGTGTGACTGCTCCAGCATCCGCACGAGCTGGTCGGCGATCCGCCGCAGGCTGTGCTCGGCAAAGCCCGGCGCCACGGTCAGGTCGCCGGCGTCCGCGACGGAGATACGGTCGCAGATGTCGAAGCGGTGGTGTGGGTGGTACGGGCGCAGCATCACCGAGATGGAACGAATCGCCTCCGGGGCGAACCGCGCGCCGACGCGGAACGTCGCGCCGGTGTCGAACGGCACGCCGACGACGAAGGCGTCGCACTGGCTGACGTCCGTGACGTGCGGCAGGCGCATGAACGTGCGGATGCCGACAAAGCGCGGCGATTCGAGACCGCTGGTCGGGCGATACATCAGGCGATCTCCCTCGTGCAGACGTGGCCCGCCGGCTGGGGACGGCGAGTGGATCGGATGATGGCAGCGGCCAGCCTGGGCGTCAAGCAGGCGCAGCGGCCAGCGGATGCGTCAAGCAGGTGCTGGCCGCCGTCACGCCGGCGTGCTGGCCGACGCCGCCCTCGGCGTTGGCGGCCGGACCGCCACGAAGTACAGCGCCGAGCCGCACAGGGAGATCGTCGCCAGGATCAGGAACGGGATCTCGAAGCCGCCGAGCCGGTCCACCGCGATGCCGACCAGCAACGGCGACACGACCGACCCCGGCGACCCGAGCGTCTGGTTCAGCCCGGCGATGCGCCCGAACGCCGCCCGCCCGAAGTAGTCCCCCAGGATCGAGTTGCTGACCGCCGCCCTGACGCCCCAGCAGAAGCCGAACACGGCGCCGTAGATCAGGAACGGCGTCAGCGTCACGCCGAACGCCAGCAGGTACAGCGACAGCGACGACGCCACCATGTTCAGCGCCATCAGCTTGTTGATCTGGAGCCGGTCGCCGAGCATCCCGCCGATGATGCGTCCCCCGATGTTGAAGATGTTCATCACCGAGAGGATCAGCGCGGCGGTCTCACGGTCCAGCACCTGCTCGAAGTACGGGAACTGGTGCACGACGATGGCCGACTGCACCAGCATCGCCAGCGCCGAGGCCACGGCGATCAGCCAGAAGGTCCGCGTCCGCAGCGACTCACGCAGCGTGAAGTTGACGAGGCCGCCGCCGCGCTGTTGACCCGCGCGCGCGGGCTCGCCGGTCGTCGGCTTCTCGCCGTCCGGCAGCAGGCCGAACGGCTCGGGAGCGTCGCGCATCAGCAGGACGATGGGCACGCCCAGGACGGCCATCACCACCGCCGTCCAGAAGGCCGCCTCGCGCCAGCCGTACTCTGCCTGCGCCCAGACCACCAGCGGAATGAAGATCGCGGCCGAAGCGGCGAACCCGACCACCGCCAGCCCGATGGCCGTGCTGCGCTTCCGTCTGAACCAGCGGTTGAGGCTGAAGCTCACCACCAGCAGCCCCACGAAGCTGTTCCCGAGCGCCATCAGGATGCAGGCGACGTAGAAGTGCCACAACTCAGTGACCTGGCTGAACAGCACGAACGACGCGACATAGATCACCACGCCGACGCTCATCAGCTTGTGCGGCCCGAACTTATCGACCAGCCAGCCGTTCACGGGACCGAGAAACGTGTCCACCTGCTGGAACGAGCGGCCGGCCGCCGTCGCCGTGGCGCTCCACCCGAGATCTCGATTCAGCGGCACGATGTACGTGGACAGGCCCTGAATCGAGAGGCTCGTGTAGATCTGGCAGATGAAGCCGATAACGACGACGATCCAGCCGTAGAACAGCACCGGCGAGACGCGCTCGACGATGCCGGGGCGGCGGGCGTCGACGGCTGCCGCACCCGTGGTCGTCTGCGAGGCTATCCCCTGTCGATCAGCCATGGGAGTACGTTCGGGTCGGCCTAGGCCGACCCCCGCACGAGCACGCCGTCCTTCATCACGGTATCGACGCCGCGCAGGTTCTTGATGTCGGTCAGCGGGCTGGCCGGCATCGCGATGAGGTCCGCGAGCTTGCCGGGCGTCACCGACCCCAACGTGTCGCCCACGTCGCACAGCTCGGCCGCCGTCAGCGTGGACGAGACGAGCGCCTGCTCGGGCGACATGCCGCCCTGCACCATCCACTCGATCTCGCGGTACACCGCCAGCGTCCCGAGATACCGGTCGGTCGGCAACATGTCGGTGCCCATCGCGATCCTGACGCCCGCCGCCAGCGCGTCCTGGAACGCCCGCAGGTGGTCCTCGCCGGCCCGCAGCGACTTCTCGATCATCCACTCGGGGCAGTCACGCTCGCGCATGTACTCCGGGCAGCGGCTCACCGAGAGGGTCGGCACAAGGTAGGTGCCGCGCTTCACCATCAGCTCAATGGTCGGGTCGTCCAGGAAGTAGCCGTGCTCGATGCAGTCCAGCCCGGCCTCGATCCCCTGCGAGATCGCGACCGGCGAGCCAGCGTGCGCCGTGATCCGCTTGCCGGCGTTGTGAGCCGCCTCGGCCGCAGCCTGCATCTCGGCGAACGTGGCCTGCGGATCGCGGATCTGCTCGTGCTCCCCGGCGATGCCGCCGGTGATGCACAGCTTGATCAGGTCGGCGCCCTCCCGGAGCTGGGCGCGTGTCGCGGCCCGGAAGCCGTCTGCGCCGTCCGCCTCGATGCACCCCTCGGAGCTGTGGCCGTGCCCGCCGGTGATGATGACGGCCTGCCCGGAGCTGGCGATCCTCGGCCCGACCAGCTGCCCGCTGTTGACGGCCCGCTTGATCGCGAAATCGACGTTGCGCGGCCCGCCGACGCTCCGAATGTAGGTCACGCCGGCGTAGAGCGCGTCGAGCGCGTTCTTGTACGCCCGAACGAACAGCTCCATATCCGTTTCGAGCTTCGCCAGCAGGCGGGTCGGCCCGGGCAGGGCCAGCGCCAGGTGGACGTGCATGTCCATCAGGCCTGGCATCAGCCAGCGACCGCCCAGGTCGATAGTCGTGACGTCCCCGAGGTCGCGGAGCAGCGGCTCCAGCGCATCGCGACGGTCCACGGCGCGGATGGTGCTCCCCTCGACCATCACCGCGCCGCCCTCGATGGGCGGGCGGCCGTCGCAGGGGATGACGTTGCAGTTCGTCAGCAGTGTCGCAGGCATGATCAGCCAGCCACTTCGGTCTTTTCGAGCCGAACCGAGCCCTCAGAGGTCGGCTTGAACCCCTTGACCTTGTCGCGGACGCCGTAGATGTCCTGCTGATGGTAGAGGAAGATCCACGGGCAGTCGTCCCAGACGGTCTTCGACATGTCCTCGTAGACGCCCCGGCGAGCGTCGGCATCCATCGTCTTGGCGGCCCGCTCGATCAGCTCATCGACCTTCGGGTTCTCGTAGCCCTGCCAGGCGATGCCCTTGATCTTGCTGCTCCAGTTCGTCTGGGCTGCCGGGCCGATCTGCACGCCACCCTGGCTCAGCAGGAACAGCTCGTACTTCCGCCCGACGATCCCCTGGACGTACGTGCCCCACTCGATGGTCTCAAGCTCGGCCTTGATGCCGACCTTCGCCAACTGCCCGGCGATGGCCTCGGCGATCTGCTTGTCCTGCAGGTAACGGCCGTTCGGCGCTTTGAAGTTGACGGTGAAGCCGTCCGGGAAACCGGCGTCCTTCAGCAGCGACTTCGCCTTCTCCGGGTCGTACGGGTACGGCTTCAGGGAGTCGACGAACCCGCCCGAGACGCCTTTCGGGGCCGGGCTGCTCATCGGCACGGCCTCGCCGCGCAGCACGACGCGGATCAGCTCTTCCTTGTCGATGGCGTAGTTTAACGCCTGCCGGACTTCCTTCTTCTTGAAGACGTCCGTCGTCAGGAAGCTCGGGATCAGGATGATCGAGCCGATGGCCGTCGCCCGCTGGATCTCGATATTCGGCTGGTTCTGGACGGCGTTCAGCAGCAGCGGCGAGACGTTGGTGATGATGTCGGTGCCGCCGGCGCGCAGCTCGTTGATGCGGGCCGTGCCGTCCGGGATCGGCCGGAACGTCACCTGCTTCATGCGCGGCTCGCCGCTCCAGTGCTGGCCGGCCGCCTCCACCACGAACTTGTCGTTCGGCGTCCACGAGACGAACGCGTACGGCCCCGTGCCAACCGGCTTCTTGGCGAACTCGGCGGCGTCCGCCGAGGCTTTCGGCGGGACCATCTCGACGTAGCTCGCCAGCACCTCGATCAGCTCGGCGAACGGCTCGTTGGTCTTGACGCGCACGGTGGCCGGATCCACCACCTCGACCTCGGTGACGGGCTTCAGCAGCGTGGCGTACCCGTTCTTGATCGAGGGATCGACGTACCGCGCGAAGCTGTGTTTGACGGCTGCCGCGTCGAACGGCTCGCCGTTGTGGAACTGGACGCCGGTCCGCAGCTTCAGCTCCCAGGTCGTGTCGTTGACGACGGACCAGCTCAGCGCCAGGCCCGGCTGGATCTTGAGGTCCAGGTCGCGGTAGACCAAGCGGTCAAACACGGTCCAGAGCATGCCCTTGGACGCCGAGCTGGTGGTCACGTACGGATCGAGGCTCTCGGCATCCACGCCCTGCGCGATGGTCAGCGTGCCGACAGGATCCTTCGCGGCCGGCTTGGCGGCAGCGGCGGCCGGCGCTGCGGGAGCCGGCGCGGCTGCGGCAGCGGGACTCGCGCCCGGGCTGGCAGCCGGACTCGCTCCTGGGGCCGGACTGGCGGCAGTCGCGGGGCTTGCCGCCGCCGGAGCCGCGGCGGGGGGGCTGGCGGCGGCCGTCGGCTTTGGAGCCTCGGCGGGCTTGGCGGTCGGCGCAGCGGCCGGGGCTGACTGGCAGGCAGCCGCCAATCCGCCGACGAGGCCAGCGCTCGCGAGCATCGAGAGTCGGACGAACGAACGGCGGGAAAGTCGGCCAGGACGCTGGGACATTGCGTCCCCTCCACGGTCGAGGTTTTGGCGGAGAGGATACACGACTTTGCGGACGCCGACCGGAGAGCGTCTGCTACGTCAACTGATGGGCAGGAGCCACGGGCGCAAGAGATCCGCGATGATGACATGGTCTACCAGTGGGTAACGCCAACCAGGCGAATCACCGGCCACGAGCGCTACTCAGTGACGCGCTGTGCCTTGGCCGGCGGCTCGACCTCGCCACGATCATACGCAGTGAGATAGTCGCGGGACTTCTGGTGCCGTTTCATGAGCCAGGCCATCGTCTCGCGAACATGCTCGCGGTGAGCACCGTCCTCCTCCATGGAGGCCAAACCGTGTGCTTCTCGCAGCTTCTGGATTTCGTGCGCCCGGACCACGGGACACCTCTCGCTCACCAGTCAGCCAGAGGGATTGCATGCTGGTCTCGTCGTGCAGCCACGTCGGGGCTTGAAAGCCCCGCCTACCATCCTGCAGTCGCTGCGCGACGCTCCTGGTTCACCAGTCCCAACCGTTCTCGGCGTCCGTCGCGCAGCGACGGTGTGACGGTAGGCGGGGGTTTCAACCCCCGTCTGAGCGTCTTGCCGCGTTCTGGGAACACCAACGCACATGCAATCGTACCGGTGTCCGTCATAGATCATCTCTTGTCGCTGGCGGCGGGGACGACGAAGGGCCGAGCGTGTGTCGCTCGGCCCCTCTGGTGCTGACTGGCGCGCGGGAGTCCGCGCAGACGCCGTTACCGCTTGGTGTACTGCGGCGCCTTGCGGGCCCGCTTGAGGCCGTACTTCTTCCGCTCCTTCATGCGCGGGTCGCGGGTCAGCAGACCAGCGCCACGCAGAGCCGGCTTCAGGGACTCGTCGGCCTTGACCAGCGCGCGCGCCGTCGCATGGACGATGGCGCCCGCCTGCCCGGTGTCCCCGCCGCCCATCACCTTCACCAGCACGTTGTACGCACCAATGGTGTTGGTCAGGCGGAGCGGCAGCGTGATGTGGAACTGGTGCAGCGGGCGTGGGAAGCGCTCCTCCAGCGGCTTGCCGTCGATGATGACGTTGCCAGCCCCGGGCTGCAGCAGCACCTTGGCGATGGCCGTCTTCCGCCGGCCAACCGCCGTAAACTGGTTCCGACCGGCGCTCCGATCCCTCACGATGTGGCCTCCTCAGCCCCGGTCGCGGCCTGGGCGACCTGACCCTGATGCGGATGCGTGTTGCCCGCGTAGACGTGCAGATGCCCCAGCTGCTGCTTCCCGAGCGCCGTCTTCGGCACCATGCCGCGCACGGCCCGCTCGATGACACGCTCCGGCCGCTTCGACAGCTCCGAACGCACCGAGGTGGCCCGGAAGCCGCCCGGATAGCCAGAGTGGCGGTAGTACGTCTTCTGATCGATCTTCGCGCCCGTCAACACGACGTTGGTGGCGTTCAAGACGACCACATGATCGCCGCTGTCCAGGTGCGGGGCGAACGTTGGCTTGTGCTTGCCCCGCAGCAGCTGCGCGACCTGGGACGCCAGCCGCCCGAGCGGCACGCCGGAGGCGTCGATCACGTGCCAGTTGCGCGTGATCTCCTTCCCCTTCGGCGAGAATGTCTTCTGCATCCTGTCTCTCCTCATGACACGCCAGTCGCGCGTCTGCCGCCGGTCACATCCCCGCTGCCGTCAGCAGGGATGGAGGATCGGCCCGATGTGGTTGCCCGGGCTTCCGGGGCACCATGCTCGCCCGGGAAACCCACTGTACGGTTCTTGCGCTGCTGATTCGTCTACGGCTGCTTCAAACTGCGCGGGATAGTCTACCCTGACCAGCGTGAGTCCGTGCGGCGGGGCGTTCGGGCCGGCCTGCCGCCGATCTCCCGCCTGCACAATCGCGCTGAATTGTGCAGGGTCGAGGCGGCCTCGGCCCACCTCGACCAGCGTCCCGACCATCCCCCGAACCATGTGCCGCAGGAAGGCGTTCGCCGTGATCTCGAACCCGATCAGGCTGCCGTCCTGCCACCACTGTGCCCGCTCCACCGTCCTGGTCGTCGTGCGCCCGGCTGGATCCTGGGAGCGGTGTCCCGCAAAGCTGCCGAAGTCGCTCGTGCCAACCAGCCGATCCGCGGCGGCCTGCATGGCCGCGAGATCGAGACGGTCCGTCTGGTGCCAGGCCCACCGCCGCCACCAGAGGTGGGGCAGTCGCCGACGCCAGATGAGGTAGCGGTAGTGGCGGCGAAGGGCCGACCTGCGTGCGTCGAACGTGGGCGGCATCGTGGCCGCGCCATGCACGAGCACGTCGTGGGGAAGGTACGCGTTGACGGCTCGGAGCAGCTCTGGCGGCGCGAGGCGACCCCGCGTCGTGAAGCTGACGACCTGGCCATCCGCGTGGACACCGGCGTCGGTCCTGCCGGCCGGTGTCACCCGCACCTGCTCCCCCAGCGATCGGGCGAGCGCCTCTTCTAGCACCTCCTGCACGGTCCGTCGGTTCGGCTGTCGTCCGAACCCGTGATAGTGTGTACCCTCGTAGGCCAGGTCGAGCCGCAGCGTGCGCGTCGCCGCGCCGTCGGCGTCCACCAGCGCCAGGCTAGAGAACGAGCTCCACCTGGGCCATCGCCGCGCCGTCACCCTTGCGGGGCATCAGCTTGATGAGCCGGGTGTAGCCGCCGGGCCGGTCTGCGAAGCGCGGGCCAAGCTCGTCGAACAGCTTGGTGACGACGCGCGGGTCGTACACCTTCGTCAGCGCCAGCCGCCGATGGTGCACGTCGTTGGTCTTGGCGAGGGTGATGACCTTCTCGGCCTCGCGGCGCAGCTCGCGCGCCTTGGCCTCGGTGGTCCGGACCTTCTCGTAGCGAAGAAGATCGGTGATCTGGTTGCGGATCAGCGCGAGGCGATGATCCGTCGGCCGGTTCAGCTTCCGGCCGCCCATGTTGTGACGCACGACTCCTCCGCTCTACTCGTCGTCCTCGTCGTCCGACATGTCGAACACGAGGTCATCAGTTCCATCGCGGTCGCCGACAACCGTGGCGGTCGCGCCTTCACTCTCGGCATCCTCGGTGAGCAGGCCGTGCTGTCGCAGCCGCTCGCGCAGCTCTTCCAGCGACTTCTGCCCGAAGTTCCTGAGCGAGAGCAGCTCGTCCTCGCTCATCTGCATGACCTGCCCCACCTTGGTGATCTGGGACCGCTTGAGGCAGTTGTAGGTCCGCTGCGAGAGATCCAGCTGCTCGATGGGCATATCGAGGATGTGGCTGGGGATCGAGCCCGTCGCCAGCGTGCCCCGGTCAGCCCGCCGCTGGGGCGCCTGCAGGTCCGTGAAGACGCTGAACTGATCGATCAGCAGCGTCGCCGCCTGCACCAGCGCATCCATCGGGGAGATCGTGCCGTCCGTCTGGATCTCGATGATCAGGCTGTCGAGATCCGTCCGCTCGCCCACCCGGGTGTTCTCGACGCGGTAGTTGACCCGCCGGATCGGCGAGAAGATCGCGTCGACGGGGATCACGCCGAGGGACGGCGGCTCGCGGCCGTCAGAGGAGCGGAAGCCCTTGCCCTTCTCGACGGTCAGCTCCATCTCCAGGCGAGCATCGGCGCTGTCCAGGCTCGCGAGATACAGCTCGGGGTTGACGATCTCGATCTCGCTCGGATAGATCAGGTCGCTGGCAGTGACGATGCCCGGGCCGGAGGCGATCAGGCGCAACTGCGTCGGCTGATCCGTGTACGACTTCAAGCGGAGCTGCTTCAGGTTGAGGATCAGCTCCGTCGTGTCCTCCTTGACGCCGGGGAGGGTCGCGAACTCATGGTAGATGCCGTCCACCTTCACCTGGGTGACGGCAGCGCCAGCGAGCGAGGAGAGCAGGACGCGGCGAAGCGCGTTGCCGAGCGTCAGGCCGTAGCCACGCTCCAGCGGCTCAACCTGGAAGCGGCCAAAGTCCTCGGACGTGTGAAGGGCGTCGACTTTCGCGACGATAGTTTCTGACAAGGTGTGGGCCTCCTCCCGGACGGGCGGCGGCGCGGCGCGGGCGCGGGACGGTTCCGCGCGCCGTGCTGCCAGGCCGAGTGGTCCGTTAGCGCGAATAGCGATCGACGACCAGCTGCTCGTAGATCAGGACTGAGGTCTGTAGGGAGCCGTTGCTCCAGTGTGGGCCACGCTCGCACGTGCCGCTGGACACACACAGGTGTTGGGCTGACGTGCTGCGAGATTCAGCCCTGATCTTGATGGTCGCCGGCCAGCCCGACCAGCAACCGGGAAAGCCTAGACGCGCCGCTTCTTCGGCGGGCGGCAGCCGTTGTGCGGGATCGGGGTGTGATCCACGATCGAGCTGATCGAGAGACCGGCCGCCTGCAACGAGCGGATGGCCGCCTCGCGCCCCGAGCCGGGGCCACGGACGAAGACGTCCACCTGGCGCATGCCGTGCTCCATCGCCTTGCGCGCGGCAGAATCGGCCGCCAGGCCGGCCGCGTACGGCGTGCTCTTGCGCGAGCCCTTGAAGCCGGCCGCGCCGGAGCTGGACCAGCACAGCGCGTTGCCCTGCGGGTCGGTGATCGTCACCAGCGTATTGTTGAAACTGGACTGGATGTATGCGCGGCCGGCCGGCACATTCTTGCGCTCACGCCGCCGGGCCCGGGCCGGGCCACGCCTTCGCTCCGCCACTCGAGGCCTCCTGAATGATTCCTACGACGGGTCGTACGGGGATGGGCCGGGCGCCGACGTCGTTCGTCGCGCCGCACTGACAGCACGAGCGCCACGAGCCAGAACTGGCCCGTGGCGGCCGCAGGCAGCTGCCCGGTCTCGGTCCTACTTCTTCGCCGATGCCTTGCGGCGGCCAGCCACCGTCCGGCGAGGCCCCTTCCGCATCCGCGCGTTCGTCCGCGTGCGCTGGCCGCGCACCGGCAGGTTGCGCCGGTGGCGGAGGCCACGGTAGCAGCCGATCTCCATCAGCCGCTTGATGTTCAGGTTGACCTCGCGGCGGAGGTCGCCCTCCACCACGTACTCGCGGTCGATGATCTCGCGCAGGCGGTTCACTTCCTCTTCGGAGAGATCCCGCACCCGCTTGTCGTGGCTGATGTTCGCCTTGTTGAGGATCCGCTCGGCGGTCGTCGGCCCGATCCCGTAGATCACCGGAAGCGAAGCGACCACGCGGCGGTCACGAGGAATATCGACACCGGCGATACGCGCCATGCTCTGTCCTCCGTGCCTTTCCTGACCCGTTGTGTCTACGCTGAAACCGCGGTGTGGGCCGGCGCCGCGCAGGCCGCCGCGCCCAGCCTCACCTTAGCCCTGCTTCATCTTGTGCTTGGGGTTGTTGCAGATGATCAGGACCACGCCCTTCCGGCGGATGATCTTGCACCGCTCGCAGCGGGGCTTGATAGACGCTCGTACCTTCATGACCCTTCACATCCTGCTGTGCTGAGCTGCCGCGCTGCCTGAAGACCTCGGGGGCCATCCTGCCTGTCGGCGCTGCCGTCTTTGAAGCCTGTCTACGTCCTGCCAGTCTCGACCTGGGGCAGCCGCGCCGCCCTCGCCCCTGCCCGATGCGTCGCCCCAGCGAAACCTCGTCACCGCGCGCGATGCGTGATCCGTCCGCGTGAGCGGTCATACTGCGAGAGGGCAACGCGGACCCGGTCTCCCGGAATGATCCGCCCCGCACCCAGGCGCAGCCCCGCCGACACATGGGCAACCACCTGGCTCCCATCGCTCAGTTCAATGCGGAACCGAGCATTCGGGAGCGCCTCGACCACCGTGCCGTCGACATCGGAGGCTTCAGCGCCAGGCACGCGCGCCCTCCGAGGCATCATGAACCACGGTGGGCGCACCAACAGGCAAGTATATCACAATGTCTCACGCTTCGTGAGAACTGCCTCACGCAGCGCGTCCGTGACCTCCTCGACCGACTGATCTCCCCGCACGTCCACCAGCAGGCCGCGGTTCCGGTAGTATTGCAACACCGGCTGCGTGGCGTACTCGTAGACTTCGAGTCGCCGCCGCGCCGTCTCCAGGGTGTCGTCAGTCCGCTGATACAGCTCGCCGCCACACCGGTCGCAGACGCCCTGGACCTTCGGCGGGCTGAACAGCAGGTGGTAGCTGGAGTGGCACTTCCGGCAGAGCCACCGCCCAGACAGGCGCGCCAACAACACGTCCCGAGGGACGGCCAGATTGATGACGCAATCGATCCGCCGGTTCGTCGCCGCCAGCCGGGCCTCGAGCGCCCGCGCCTGCGTGACGGTGCGCGGAAAGCCATCGAGGATGAAGCCGTTGCTCGCGTCATCCTGATCCAGCCGCGCCATCACCATGTCCAGGGTGAGCGAGTCTGGCACCAGCTCCCCATGGTCCATATAGGACTTGATCAGACGAGCCTGCTCCGTGTCGGTCTTGATGATCTCCCGGAACATGTCGCCACTGGCAACATGCGCGGCGTTCACGAGACGCGCAACAGTCCCAGCCTGCGTCCCCTTCCCCGCTCCGGGCGGCCCCATCAATACGACGCTCACACACTCGCCCCGTTCTTTGCACATACTCGTAGACGCCCGCGTCATCGTCGACGCCTGAAGTTGGGCGGCTGCCATGCCGTCCTCCCGTGGCGCGTGCATCATCGCACGCTAGCGAATAAAGCCCTTGTAGTGCCGCATCAGGAGCTGAGACTCAAGCTGGCGCATCGTGTCCAGCCCGACGCCCACCACGATCAGCATCGCCGTCGCCTCCAGCGACAGCGTCTGCACGCCCGTGACTGTTCGCACCAGGAATGGCAGCACCGCGATCACGCCCAGGAACAGCGCCCCGATCAGCGTGATACGCATCAATACACGGTACAGGTACTCCGCGGTCGGCCGTCCTGGCCGAATGCCCGGGATGAACCCACCCTGCTTTTGGAGGTTTTCGGCGATGTTCTGCTGCTGGAAGATCACCAGCGTGTAGAAGAACGTGAACGCCACCAC
The DNA here is from genome assembly GCA_020850535.1 of Chloroflexota bacterium. Taxonomy (NCBI): domain Bacteria; kingdom Bacillati; phylum Chloroflexota; species Chloroflexota bacterium. The sequence goes on along the minus strand of JADZEM010000044.1, from coordinate 11,074 downwards.
CAGCCAGAAGTAGATGATCCAGTAGCCCCAACTGCCCTGGAGGTTGAAGAAGTTGTGCACCCCCTCAGCCACCCACCGCACCCACTCGTTCTCAGCGCCGAGGAAGTAGCCGGAGACGGTTCCAGGGAAGATCAGAATCGACTGCGCGAAGATCAGCGGGATCATGCCCGCCGAATTCACTTTCAACGGAATGTGCGTGGTCTGGCCGCCCACCATCCGCGAGCCGCGAATGCGCTTGGCGACCTGGACCGGAATCCGCCGCTGGCCCTCGTAGATGTAGACGATGGCCGCGATGGTGATACAGGCCAGGACCGCGAAGATCAGGACCGAGATCAGCGCGGTGTCCGTCGCCAGCGCCTGCCCGATCTGGGACGGCAGCCGCGCCACGATGCCGCCGAAGATGATCATCGAGATGCCGTTGCCAACCCCGTACTGCGAGATCAGCTCGCCGACCCAGATCAGCAACAGCGTTCCCGCCGTCATCGTGATCATGATCGAGAGCGTGCCCAGCGGGTTGACCCCGAAGCCGAAGTTCGTGATGATCGGCTCGCGCGAGGACGCGTTCAGCAGCTGCGGCGTGCCGTACGCCTGCGCCAGCGCCAGCGGCACCGTCAGCCAGTGCGTCATCTGGTTGATCTTGTTCCGCCCGGACTCGCCCTCTTTCGAGATCTCGGTCAGGCGGGGGATCACCGGCACCAGCAGCTGCATGATGATCGACGCCGTGATGTACGGGTACACGCCCATCGCGGCAATCGAGAAGCTGGCCAGCGCACCACCCGAGAACAGATCGAGGAACCCGATGAACTGGTTCTCCTCGAACAGCCGATCCAGGGCAGCCAGATTCACGCCCGGCATCGGGACGTGCGCGATAAACCGGAAAACGACCAGAAGCCCCAGCGTGAACAGGAGCTTCTGGCGGAGATCCGGAATCCGGAAGGCGTTAGTCAGCGCCTGAAGCATGCTCGAGGGCATGGCAGGCTCCCCCAGCCGCCTCGATCTTCTGGCGGGCGGATGCAGAGAAACGGTGGGCCTTCACGGTCAGCGCGCGGTCGAGCTCGCCCGTCCCGAGGATCTTGATGCGCTCGCGGGTGTTCTTGAGGACGCCCCCGGCGACCAGCGCCGCCGCGTCCACGGTGGACCCAGCCGCGAAGCTGGCGAGATCCTGCAGGTTGACGGCCTTGTACTCGACGCGGTTCAGGCTGCGGAAGCCCCGCCGATACGGCAGCTTCTTGACCAGCGGCAGCTGGCCACCCTCGAAATACGGAGGAACGCCGCCGCCAGCCCGGGCCTTCTGGCCCTTCTGGCCTGCGCCGGCCGTCGTGCCCCGGCCGGAGCCGAGACCGCGACCGACACGTCGGCGGCGGCGATGGGCGCCCGGCGGGGGCGCCAGCTCGTGCAGCTTCATCTACTCGTCTCCCCCGGCCGGCCCATCGACCTCCTCGACGCGCACCAGATGCTGGATGGCGAACACCATGCCGCGCATCTGCGGGTTGTCGGGGCGGATGACGGTCTGGTGCATCTTGCGGAGACCGAGGGCGCGGGCAGTGTCCTTCTGACGCTGCTTCTGGCCGATCGGGCTCTTGATGAGCGTGATTTTCAGACTAGACTGGGACGGCATCTGCTGCGCTCCTTCGTCGCTGCGGCAGCAGCTGGCTGACATCCTTGCCGCGCACCCGCGCCACCTCCTCCGGCTCCCGGAGGTTCTTGAGCGCTTCGAGGGCCGCCTGCACCAGGTTGACCGGGTTGCGGCTCCCGAGCGACTTGGTCAGGATGTCGCGGACGCCGGCCAGCTCGACGACGGCCCGCACCGAGCCGCCAGCGATCACACCAGCGCCAGGGGCGGCCGGGCGCATCATCACCTTGGCCGCGCCGAAGTCCTGCAGAATCGGGTGCGGGATCGTCGTGCCTTCCAGCGGCACTCGCACCAGGTGCTTCTTGGCGATCTCGGCGCCCTTGCGGATGGCATCCGGCACCTCGTTCGCCTTGCCGAGGCCCACGCCGACCACGCCGTTGCCGTCGCCAACGACGACCAGCGCGCTGAAGCTGAAGCGCCGACCGCCCTTGACCACCTTCGCCACGCGGTTGATCTTGACGACCCGCTCTTCGAGGTTCAGCCCTGTGGGGTCAATTCTTGGCATTGTCTCTCCTGCGTCGCAGGCTCACCCTGGTGAGCCCGTACGGCCCCACTGACGGGCCTCAGAACTCGAGGCCGCCCTCGCGAGCCCCGTCCGCCAGTGCCTTCACGCGCCCGTGATAGAGGAAGCCGCCACGGTCGAACACGACCGTCGTGATGCCCTTCTCCTTGGCGCGCTCGGCCAACAGCTGGCCGACCTGCTTCGCGCGATCGCTCTTCGAGCCGCCGTCGCCGTTCCTGAGCGCGGCCTCCACGTCGGAGGCCGCCACCAGCGTCGAACCGGCGACGTCGTCGATGATCTGCCCGTAGATGTGTGCGAGCGAGCGGTACACCGCCAGCCGCGGGCGCTGGGTGGTGCCGCTCAGGATGCGCCGAATGCGGCGGTGCCGCTTCAGGCGCAACCCACGGGAATCTGGTCGCTTGAACACGGCTGCTCCTACTTCTTGCCCTTGGCGCCGGCCTTACCGGCCTTCCGGCGGATGACCTCTTCGGCGTACTTGATCCCCTTGCCCTTGTACGGCTCGGGGGGCCGAATCCGGCGAATGCGGGCAGCCGTCTCGCCGACCAGCTCCTTGTCCGCGCCCGTCACCACGACGCGGTTGTTGCCCTCAACAGTCAGCGTGATCCCTTCCGGGGCGATGAAGCCGACCGGATGCGAGTAGCCGACCTGGAACATGATCATGTCCCCAGCCTTCATCGCGCGGTATCCGACGCCGTTGATCTCCAGCCGCCGCGTGAAGCCCGTCGTCACGCCCGTCACCATGTTGGCGACCAGCGTCCTGGTCAGGCCGTGCAGCGAGCGGTGCTCGCGCGACTCAGACGGCCGCTCGACGCGCAGCGTGCCATCCTCCTGCACCAGCTTCATGCCCGGCGTGATGGTGCGCTCCAGGCGCTTGCCACCCGCCTCGACGACGACGTTGTTGTTCTCGTCCACTTCGACCTTGACGTTGGCCGGCAGTGGAATCGGCATACGTCCAATACGAGACATTGCTTCCTCCGAGTTCTCAGTCCTCAGTTCTCAGTGGTCAGAGGCGCGCTTCACGCTGCGCCTCGGCTCCTGATGACTGAAAACTGACCACTGACGGCTCACTTACCAGACGTGGCAGATCACTTCGCCGCCGACGCGCATCTTGCGCGCCTGCGCGCCGCTCATCACGCCGCGCGAGGTCGAGATGATGGCCGTGCCAAGGCCGCCGAAGACGCGCGGCAGCTCCTCCGCCCCGGCGTACACCCGCAAGCCGGGCTTGCTGATGCGCTTGAGGCCGGAGAGCACCGGCTCGTTCTTGCCGACGTACCGCAGCTCGACCTTCAGGGTCTTGCTCGGCCCCTCGCCGGACTGCGAGTAGCCCTTGATGTACCCCTCGTCCTTGAGCACCTCGGCAATGGCCGACTTCAGCTTGGACGCGGGCATCTCCACGGCCGCATGGCGGGACTGGAGACCGTTCCGAATGCGCGTAAGCATATCGGCGATAGGATCAGTCATCATGGCAGCGCCCTCCTACCAGCTGGACTTCGTGACGCCAGGGATCTGGCCTTCGAGGGCGAGCTTGCGGAAGCAGATGCGGCAGAGACCGAACTTCCGCATGAAGGCCCGAGGCCGGCCGCACCGCTCGCAGCGGTTGCGAACCCGCACCGGATGCGCCGTGTTGAAGGCGCTCGGGCGCTTCGTCTTGACGATCATCGAGACTTTCGCCATCTATCGCTCTCCCCTACCCGAATCTTCGGGCGGTTGGTCTGGACCGGGCCAGGCCGGGCCAGACGCTGCATTGGCCTGCAGCGCGCCCGGTCGTGATGGCCGTTCGTGTCGAGACGGGTTGGATATCTGTTCGAGTCCGTCCCGAACGGGACGAACCCTTGATTATGAATGATTCAGCGGCTCCGTGGGGAAGCGTTCTTCCGCCACGAGCCGCCAGTTTCGTCAGAAGGGGGCTATGACTTGGCGAACGGTACGCCCATCAGCTCGAGCAGCCGCCGGCCTTCCTGATCGGTGCGGGCGGTGGTCACCACCGTGATCTCGAGGCCGCGCAGCTTGTCGATCTTGTCGTAGTCGATCTCGGGGAACACCAGCTGCTCCCGGAGCCCCATCGAGTAGTTGCCGCGCCCGTCGAACGACTTCGTGGGCACGCCCTGGAAGTCGCGCAGGCGGGGCAGCGCGGCGTTGCAGAGCCGGTCCATGAATTCGTACATGCGGTCGCCGCGCAGCGTGACCATGATGCCCACGGTCATGCCCTCGCGCAGGCGGAACTGCGCGATGGACTTCTTGGCCTTCTTGGTGATCGGCTTCTGGCCGGTGATCGCCTGAAGGTCGCCGGTGGCGGCGTCGAGCGCCTTGCTGTTCGAGATCGCCTCGCCGATACCGATGTTGACGACGATCTTCTCAAGGCGCGGCGCCTGCATGATGTTCGCGTAGCTCATCTCGTTGACGAGCGCCGGCCGCACCTCTTCGAGGTAGCGGGTCTTCAGGCGCGGCACGACGCGCTCGGCGGGAGCCGCGCCGTCCTCTGCTTGCTTCTTGTTCTGAGCCATCCCTGCCTACCCTACCTCAGATCTGCTCGCCGGACCGCTTGGCAAAGCGGACCCGCGTGCCGTCTGGCAGGGTCCGGATGCCAACGCGCGTCGGCTTGTCGGTCTTCGGATCGACGAGCGCCACGTTCGAGATGTGGATCGGCGCTTCGATCTCGACGATCCCGGCCTGCTGCCGGCCCTGGCGGCCGGCCTTCATGTGCCGCTTGACGATGTTCACGTCTGACACGATGACGCGCTGGCTGTCCGGGCGGACCTCGCGGATCGTCCCGCGCTTCCCTTTATTCTTGCCGGCGATCACCTCGACGGTGTCGCCGCGCTTCAGCTTGAGCTTGATGTTTGCCATAGGGTCTCCTCGTCGGCCGACCTGGCCGAGACACCCGCCCGGGCACGTCGGTCGCACGCGCCGTCCGCGCTGCTAGAGCACCTCGGGCGCGAGCGAGATGATCTTCATGAAGTTGCGCTCGCGCAGCTCGCGGGCAACAGGGCCGAAGATGCGCGTGCCGCGCGGGTTGCTGGCGTCCGTCGTGAGGATCACGGCGGCGTTGTCGTCGAAGCGGATGTGCGAGCCGTCCGGCCGGCCGTACTCCTTGGCCGTTCGCACCACGACCGCCTTGACCACGTCGCCCTTCTTCACCGCGCCGCCCGGCTGGGCCGTCTTCACCGACGCGACGATGATGTCGCCCACGTCGGCGTAGATCTTGTTGCCGCCAGCCAGCACCTGGATGCACATGATCTCGCGGGCGCCGGTGTTGTCCGCCACCCGGAGGCGAGTCTGTGGGTAGATCACGACTCGTCCTCCTCGGCGCCGGTCGCCTGGGCGACCTCCGGCTCCTCAGCCAGGACTTCGAGACCCGGGCCGATCGTCTCCTTGACGATCTCGCGCACGGTCCACCGCTTGTCCTTGGAGATCGGGCGAGACTCGGCGATGATCACGATATCGCCGATCTGGCACCGGTTCCCTTCGTCGTGGGCCTTGAACTTGGTGGTCCGGCGGACGTTGCGGCCGTAGAGCCGATGCTTCCGCATCGACTCGACGGCGACGACGACCGTCTTCTCCATCTTGTTGCTGACGACGCGGCCCTGCTTGGTCCGCCGCCGCAGCTCATGAGGTCGCAGCTCGGCCATGACCGTTACTCCCCGCCCCCGACCAGCGCGTCTTGCCGCTGGAGGGTGAGCACACGGGCGATGTCACGCCGAACCTCGCGGATCCGCGCGGTGTTCGTGAGCTGCCTCGTGGCGTACTGGAATCGGAGGTTGAACAACTCCTCGCGGAGCTCGCGGAGGCGGTCGTCCAACTGGTCCTGAGTCAGATCTCGGAGCTCAGACGCCTTCGCCAATGCCGACCTCCTCCTTCACAACGAACTTGGTGCCGACGGGCAGCTTGTGGCCTGCCAGCCGCAGGGCTTCCTTCGCCAGCTCCTGGCGGACGCCGGCGATCTCGAACATCACGCGGCCAGGGCGCACCACGGCCACCCAGTGGTCTGGCGCGCCCTTACCGCTGCCCATGCGGGTCTCAGCCGGCTTGGCCGTCACCGACTTGTCGGGGAAGATCCGGATAAACACCTTCCCACCGCGCTTGAGGTGGTGGGTGATGGTGCGGCGAGCGGCCTCGATCTGCCGAGCGGTGATCCAGCCCGGCTCCAGGGCCTGGATGCCGAACTCACCAAACGAAACCTCGTTGCCGACCAGCGCCATGCCGCGCCGGTGGCCGCGATGCATCTTGCGATGCTTGACGCGCTTCGGTTGCAGCATCTGTCAGGACTCCTCGCTGCTCGGCGCGGCGTCCGGAGCAGCCTCAGCGGGCGCGGCAGGCGCGGCCGGAGCAGCCGGCGCGGCCGGAGCAGCCGGCGCGGCTGGCGCAACAGGCACTGCCGGGGCGGCAGCCGCCGCCGGCCGTGGGGCCGGGCCGCTGCGGCCACGCGTCGCCGCCGCCGCGAAGCCCTCGCCGCCAACGCGGGCGGTCGAGGCGATGTCGCCACGGTAGATCCAGACCTTCACGCCGATGACGCCGAACGTCGTGCGCGCCTCGGCCTGGCCGAAGTCGATGTCGGCGCGCAGGGTGTGCAGCGGCACGCGGCCCTCACGCTCCCACTCACGCCGGGACATCTCAGCGCCGCCGAGCCGGCCGGCCACCTGGATCCGGACGCCCTTCGCCCCGAAGCGCATCGCCCGGCCAACGGCCTGCTTCATCGCTCGGCGGAACGCGACGCGCCGCTCCAGCTGGTCGGCCACGCTGCGGGCCACCAGGTAGGCGTCAAGCTCCGGCTGGCGGATCTCCTGGATGGTGACGCGGACACGCTTGCCGGTCATCGTCTCCAGGCTGCGCCGCAGCTCCTCAACTTTGACGCCGCTCTTGCCGATCACGATCCCCGGCTTCGCCGCGTGGATCGTGACCGTCATCTGATTCGCCGACCGCTCGATGTCCACGCGCGAGACGCCTGCCTCGGACAGCCGGCCCATGATGAGCTGGCGGACCTTCAGGTCCTCGTGGAGAAACTTCGTGTAATCCTTGTCGGCGTACCAGCGACCCTGCCACTCCTTGACGTGGCGGTTGCCGACGTTGACGCCGAGTCGGAACCCGATCGGGTGGACTTTCTGACCCATTACGCCTCCCGCTCGCTCACGACCACCGTCACGTGGCTGGACCGCTTCAAGATCTGGTTGGCACGGCCACGCGCACGCGGGCGATACCGCTTGAGCGTCCGGGCCTCGTCCGCGTAGATCCGCAGGACGACCAGCTCGTCGGGATCGAGGTTGAAGTTGTTCTCGGCGTTGGCGGAGGCCGACTGAATCAGCTTCCCGACCGGCTCCGTCGCCTTGTGAGGCAGGAACCGCAGGATCGACAGCGCCTCGCCGACGCGCTTCCCTCGGACAGTATCCAATACGCGCCGCACCTTCTGCGGCGACATCCTGATATTTCGGGCGACCGCTCGGACTTCGACCCCCGCCATACTTCCTCCAGTCATCAGTCGTCAGTAGTCAGTTGTCAGTGCGGCGGCGCGAGTGCATCACCCGCTGATGACTGACCACTGATGACTGACCACTCGTTCAGCGCGCTCCGCTCGACTTCTCGCCGCGCGCCGTGTGACCGCGGAAGGTCCGGGTCGGCGCGAACTCTCCGAGCTTGTGCCCAACCATGTTCTCGGTGACGTAGATCGGCACGTGCCGCCGGCCATCGTGGACCGCCAGCGTGTGCCCGACCATCTCCGGAAAGATCGACGAGTCCCGCGCCCAGGTCCGGATCACTTCCTTCGCGTTGCGCCGGTTCAGGCCATCGATCTTCTTGAAGAGCTTGGGGTCAATATATGGCCCCTTCTTTGTAGAGCGGCTCATCGGCTACTTGCTCCCGCGCTTGCGAACGATGAAGCGGTCCGTATCCTTGTTGCGGCGGGTCTTCTTTCCGAAGGCGAGCTTGCCCCACTTCGTCTTCGGCTGTCCGCCGACCGGGGCCTTGCCCTCGCCGCCGCCGTGGGGATGATCGCGCGGGTTCATGACTGATCCGCGAACCGTCGGCCGGATGCCCAGCCACCGACTGCGTCCGGCCTTGCCGAGGCTGAGAGTCGCGTGCTCGGGGTTGCCGACCTGCCCGATGGTCGCCATGCAGACCACCAGCACCCGGCGCACCTCGCCGCTCGGCAGCCGGACCTGGGCCCAGTCGCCTTCCTTCGCCATCAGCTGCGCCGAGGCGCCGGCCCCACGGGCCAGCTGACCGCCGCGGCCGGGCTTCAGCTCGATGTTGTGGATCACGGTACCCGTCGGGATGTCCCGCAGGGCCAGCGTGTTCCCCGCCGAGAGCTCAGCCTCGGGGCCGGAGCTGACCCGCGCACCCTCCTTCAGACCGACCGGCGCCAGGATGTACCGCTTCTCGCCGTCCGCGTACTGGAGCAGCGCGATGCGGGCCGTCCGGTTCGGATCGTACTCGATGGAGACGACACGGGCCGGCACGCCGAGCTTGTCGCGCTTCCAGTCGATGATCCGGTACATCCGCTTGTGGCCGCCGCCACGGTGCCGCACCGAGATGCGCCCGAGGTTGTTGCGACCGCCGGACTTCTTGAGCGGCTCCAGGAGCGAGCGCTCCGGCTTCTTGCCCTTCGTCAACTCCTCGAACGTCGAGACACTCATGCCTCGCCGGCCAGGTGATGTCGGGCGGTATTGCTTCAGTGGCATTGCCTGTCCCTCTCTCGCCCTACACCGTCTGGAACAGCTCGATCTGCTGACCAGGGACCAGCGTCACGATGGCTTTCTTCCAGGTCCGGGTCATGCCCGAGTGCCGGCCCATCCGGCGGATCTTCCCAGGCACCTTGATGATGTTCACGCTGACGACCTCAACGCTGAACACCTCTTCCACGGCCCTCTTGATCTCGATCTTGTTCGAGGTCGGCGCGACCTCGAAGCAGTACTTGCCGACTTCGTTCAGCGCCGTGTTCTTTTCCGTCACGATGGGCCGAACGAGGATCTGGTGGGGGGTGAGACTCATGCTCATGGCTTACTCCTCGTCCGCCGCCGCGTCCTGCTCGGCGCTCGCCGCAACCGCACCGCCCCGGCCGATCGTCCGGAGCAGTTGCTCCGTCAGCGCCTCGGCAGCGGACCGCGTGAGGAGGACGTGCTTGTACTTGAGCACGTCCAGCAGGTTGAGCGAGCCCGGCGTGACCGCCCGCACATCCGGCAGGTTGCGGGACGCCCGTGTCACGGACTCGTCGGCCTCTGGCAGCACGATCAGCGCGCCGCGCTGCAGCCCGAGCGCCGAGAGGACGCCAGCCACCTCGCGGGTCTTCGCCGCCGGCAGGGCCAGATCGTCGAGCACCGTCAGCGCGGACTCGGCCACCCGGGCCGAGAGCGCCGAGCGCATCGCCAGCCGCCGCATCTTGCGCGGGAAATCCTTGTGGTACGAGCGCGGGTGCGGGCCGAAGACCACGCCACCGCCGGTCCAGTGGGGAGCGCGACGGTCGCCCTGGCGGGCGCGGCCGGTGCCTTTCTGGCGCCACATCTTGTGCGTGCCGCCCCGGACCTCGCCACGGGTCTTCGTGTCGTGCGTGCCCTTGCGCTGGTTCGCAAGCTGCGCCACCACCGCCTGGTGCACTACGGCCTTGTTCGGCTCGATGCCGAAGACGCGGTCGTCCAGGTCGAAAGAGCCGACGACCTCGCCGCGCACGTTCTTGACGTCTACTGAGGTCACAGCTCCACCCCGCGCTTCTTGATCATGATCAAGCCGCCGCGCGGGCCAGGGATGGCCCCGCGAATGGCGATCAGGTTGCGCTCAGGGTCGATACGCACGATCTCCAGGTTCTGGACGGTCACGCGCTCGTCGCCCATGTGGCCAGCCATCCGCATGCCCTTCATGACCCGCCCGGGCGTGGTGCCCGAGCCGATCGAGCCAGGCGCTCGCCAGCGGTCAGACTGACCATGCGTCTTGGGGCCGCCACGGAAATCGTGTCGCTTCATGACACCCGCGAAGCCCTTACCCTTGGACGTCCCCACGACGTCCACGCGCTCGCCCTGCCGCAGCATCCCGACGTCGATGCGGTCCCCCAGTGCCACGCTGCTCAGGTCCTCCACTGGAACCTCGCGCAGCGCCCGCACGGATGGCGCACCACTCGCCTTCAGATGCCCGCGCTCCGGGCTGTTGAGCGTCTTGTCACGCACCTGATCGAACCCGAGCTGGACCGCCTCGTAGCCATCCCGGTCGAGCGTCTTGATCTGCGTGACGAAACAGGGCCCAGCCTCGACGATGGTCGTCGCCGTGGCCACCCCGGTTGCGTCGAACAGCCGGGTCATGCCCAGCTTTCGCCCCAGAATCCCTTGAATCACGGTTCACCCGCTTCCGGCCACGTCAGCTCACGGAGGGCGTCTCCCCGCCGCTTGGGGAGTCCCGCCGCCTGCCGAGAGGTGGCTGCCCGCTCGACTACAGCTTGATCTCGATGTCCACGCCCGCTGGCACGTTCAAGCGCATCAGCGCATCGACCGTCCGAGAGGTCGGCTCCAGCACGTCGATCAGACGCTTGTGGGTCCGCATCTCGAACTGCTCGCGCGAGTCCTTATCGATGAACGGCGACCGAATCACCGTGAACTTCTCGATGCGAGTTGGCAGCGGCACCGGCCCCGCCACCTGGGCGCCCGTCCGCTCGGCCGTCTCGACGATCTGCGAGGCCGACTGGTCCAGGATTTTGTGATCGAACGCCTTCAGACGGATGCGGATCCGCTGCTTCGCCATCGCGTTGCTTCCTCAGTCTCGTGCGCCCACAAGGAAGGGGACCGAGACGGACGTCTCGGTCCCCTGCTTGCGAACCTAGTCGTTGATCTTGGTGACGACGCCAGCGCCGACCGTTCGGCCGCCCTCGCGGATGGCGAAGCGGAGGCCGTCCTCCACCGCGACCGGCGTGATCAGCTCGATCTGCATCTGGATGTTGTCCCCGG
>JADZEM010000043.1 GCA_020850535.1 Chloroflexota bacterium | reverse complement strand
GCTTGAAAGCCCCGCCTACGATCCTGCAGTCGCTGCGCGACGCTCCAGTCGCACCAGTGCCGGCCGTTCCCGACGGCCGTCGCGCAGCGACGGCGTGACTGTAGGCGGGGGTTTCAACCCCCGACCGCCCGTTCCATGATGCTTCGCGTACACCAACGAACATGCAATCGCCCTGTACCATGTGGCAGCAGCCGAGGCTTCTGGGAGGACGTATGGGCACGCTGGATGGGAAGATCGCGCTGGTGACGGGCGGCGCGCGCGGGATCGGCCGGGCGATTGCGCTGCGGTTCGCGCGGGAAGGCGCTGACGTGGCCGTCGCCGACCTGAATGGCGAGGGCGCACAGTCCACGGCCGGCGAGATCGAGGCGCTGGGTCGGAAGGCGGTTGCGCTGAGCGTGGACGTGCGGCAGCTTTCGCAGATTCAGGGGATGATCGACCGGGTGGTGCAGGTGTTCGGGCGGCTGGACGTGGTGGCGAACAACGCCGGCGTGGTCCGCGTCGAACGGTTTCTCGACGTAACCGAACAGCACTGGGACTTCATCATGGACGTGAACGCGAAGGCCGTGTTCTTCGTGATGCAGGCCGCCGCGCGCCAGATGATGACCCAGGAGGCCGGCTCGGATGGCCTGCGCGGTCGGATTATCAACACGGCGTCGATCGCGGCCAAGCCGGGCGGCCGGCCGATGTTCGCGCCGTATGCCACCAGCAAGGCGGCCGTGTTGTCGATGACACAATCGGCGGCGGTGGCGCTCGGCCCGTACATCACCGTCAACTGCGTCTGCCCGGGTGTGGTGGATACGGCCATGTGGGCGCAGATCGACTCCGAGATCGCGGAGATCGAGGGCTTGCAGAAGGGCGAGGCCTGGGCGAAGCGAATCGCCCCGATCCCGCTCGGCCGGCCGCAACAGCCGGAGGATGTGGCCGGGGTGTTCGCGTTCCTGGCCGGGCCGGACGGCGGCTACATCACCGGGCAGCCGTTCACGGTGGATGGGGGGATCGTGCCCGGCTGAACGGGCAACGTGCGGCCATCGGGCTGGCCCAGGAGGTCGCCGGGCTGGGCCGGCCGGGGTCCGTCAATGTGCTCGCAGGGTGGCCCGTTGGCTACCATCGCGAGTGCGGGGAATCTGAGCGATCCGGAGAGCGTCGGTGCGTGTCGTCTACGTGTATGGCCCACCGGGCGTTGGCAAGCTCACGGTGGCACGGGAACTCGTCGCACAGACCGGGTTCAGGCTGCTCCACAACCATCTGACGGTCAATCTGGTGAGCACGCTGTTCCCGCATGGAACCGCCGATTTCACCCGACTGGTGCGCCAGTTTCGGCTGACGATGATGGAGGAGGCCGTCCGCGCCAACGTCGATCTCGTCGTGACCAATGTCAACACCGGCTCGGCGGCTCAGCACGCCTTCATCCAGTCGCTCACCGACGTCGTTGCCGCCGGTGGCTGCATGACGGTGTTCGTGCAACTGACCTGCCGGCGTGATGTCTGGCTGACGCGGATCGCGAGCGAGTCGCGCCTCAGCGAGAGCAAGCCGACCGATCCCGCCGTGATCCTGCGCCTGTTCGAGAACAAGGACCCGTTCGCCAGGTTGCCGTTCGAGCCGCTCCTGACCCTCGACACGACGAATCTGTCGCCGGCTGACGCTGCCGCGCAGATCGCAGAGCACTACGCGCTGCCCGTCAGGGCTACCATCGCGGAGTCGTAGGGCCGGGGCAGCGTCTACGCCGTCCCGGCCGCCACCAGTGCTTCGCTTGGCCCCGAGAAGCCGTCTGGACCGCGGGGCCGCGCTTTCGGGTGGACACTCCCGCGTGGCCGCCGGCTACCGCTGCGGCAGATGACAGGTGCAGGCGTAGTCCAGGTCGTCGGCCCCGCGCCAGCGCTCAGCGTCGCCGTCCGGTTGGCCCGCAGGGTGTGCTCGGCGTCCGCGCCGCCCCCGGCGACGCGGACGGCCTGTCTGACGACACTGCCCCGGGGGTCACGGCGCGCCCGGACCGACCGGCTCATGGTGGGGCAGGCGCTCCAGCTTGAACAGCTCACGGGCGTTCTCACCGAGGATGCGCCGCTTGGCGTTCTCCGAGAGGAACGGCAGGTCATAGATCGTGCTGGGAAGATTGAAGTCCCAGTGTGGATAGTCCGACGCGAAGAGCAGCTGTGTCTCGGCGCGAATCATCTTCAGCGTCTGCTGGAGCGCGTCCAGGTCGCCGTCTTCGATGGGCTGGGTGGTGTAGTAGAAGTTCCGCCGCATGTACTCGGACGGCTTCATCTTCAGGAGCGGTGCTTCGGAGGTCCGCATCATGTACTCGTTGTCGAGCCGCTGCATCATGAACGGAATCCAGGCGAGGCCGCTCTCCATCCAGATCCACTTGAGCTTCGGGAAGCGCTCCGGCAGCCCGTTGATGACGCAGTTGGTCAGGTGGACCATGTTGTAGAAGCAGAACCCGAGCGCATGGACGGAGAGGAACTTGTTCATGCCTTCGAACATGCGCTCGCTGGCGTAGGCGCTGGCGTGGAACGCGATGGGCAGGTCGCGCTCCTCGATGGCCCGGTACACCTTCATGTAGGCGTTCTCGTGGATCGGGCGGTAGCGCGCGCCGGTCACCATGAACCCGACGACGCCCGGCTTGTCGCCGAAGTACTCGACGGCCCGCAGGCTGGCCTCCGGATCGGTGAACGGGAGGTACACCAGCGTCTTGATACGGTCGTCGTGCGGCATGATCTCTTCGGTGAGCCACCGCGTGTACGCCCACGAGAGCTGTGTCTCGATGTACGGATCGGGCTGCATGCCGAGGTGGAGCATCGGCGTCGGGAACTGGATCTGGTAGTTGATCCCGATGCTCTCCATCTGGCGACGGATCATCGTCACGTCGCGCGGGACATCGGGCTCGCCCTTCTCCAGCCGGCGCTTGGGGTAGCGCACGATGCGGCCGGCCACCGCCTGGTTCTGGTTGTACTCGATGGTCAGCGACTGCGACTTGCCGTACTTGTCGCGGCCGCCAGCCCGGTGCCGAACGATCTCGTCCTCGATGTACTTCGCGATGTCGGCCATCGCGTCGTTCTCGTAGTGGTGGGCGTCGGCGTCCACGATCAGGAACCTGGAGTAGTTGCGCTCTTTCGCCTGCTGCTGGGCATGATCGAGGTGCGCCCGCGTGTCGAAGCCGTCGCGGTCACCCTGGACGATGGTACGGACCAGGTCGGACTGGGCCGAGTCGGAGGTAAGGGTCATGCGGAGCACTCCTGAAAACTCGTTACGCCTTGCCCCAGCCGCGCCACAGGCTCAGCTCGAACACATCGAGATTGACCGCTTCGAGCATCGCCATCGCGGTGACGGTCACGTCGGTGGCGGTGGCGCTGTCGCCGACGAACGGCGAGTACTCGGCGCCTGCCTGCCGCTGCGCCACGTACAGCTTGACGGCGAGCGTCATGAGCCGCTGAACGGCCTGCCGATCGACGTCCTCCACCGAGCCGGCCGCGAGGCGACGGTCTACTTCGGCGTAGACAGCATCAATGGCGGCGGCCAGGGCGTCGGGACCGGACGGCTTCGCGGGCGTTGCGACGCTGGACCCGGAGTCACGCGACGACATAGATGTTTCCTTCCCGCTCAACCGTCTCGAAGCGACGCAGCTTGCGGCTCGGATCGCCCGCGCAGGCGCCCGTCTTGAGGTTGTACTCCCAGCCGTGCCAGGGGCAGACCAGATGCGTTTCCTCGGTGGAGAAGCGCTCGCCGGCTGAGGTCTGGTTCTCACCAAGGATCGCCTCGACGCGCCCGATCAGCACGCCTTCGCCAACGGGACCACCGTTGTGCAGGCAATAGTTCGCGTAGGCGTAGTAGCTGTCGTCGTGCCGCAGCACCACGACCTCGCGCCCGTTGACTGGCACGATCTTGCGTGCGCCGTCGTCGAAATCGGCGACGACACCGGCAAATACCTCAGCCATAGGTGTGGGGAGCTCCTTTGGCAGAAATGGAAGGAGGAGAGCCAGCAGCCCGCGCAAAGGCACGAGCCAGCCTGCCGGCTGGTCGCCTTGCCGGCTGGTCGCCTTGCCGGCTGGTCGCTCCCCCCAGAGCCCTCGGACGGCGCGCCGCCGTTCCGTGTGCGTCGTCTGGCGAGGCTGGCGAGCGCCGACCGCACTCGGCAGCCTCGTGACGGTACTGGTGGCCTGTCAGTCGTGAACGACCGGGTCGGGTCACTCGACGCTTCCCCCGTCATCCCGAGCAAAGCGACCCGTTCGGCACGCTCAGGGCAAGCCTGATGACCTTCCCCCGTCATCCCGAGCGACGTGAGGCTGCTCCCGTCACCGTCATCCCGAGCGGAGTGAGCGTGCGAACGAAGTCGAGGGATCTTCCTCACGCTCCAGAAGGAGAAGATCCCTCCACTCCGCTCGTTCCTCGCGTAGCTTGCCCTGAGCGTGCCGAATGGGGTTGGGATGACGGACGGGAGGTCGTTTCTCGCCGCTGTCGGGTTGACGATGGGCACCGAGCGACCCTGCGATTCACGCCTGCCGAGCCACTAGATGCCCAGTTCGGCGTTCAGCCCCAGCTCCTGGAGCTTGTCCAGCGGAACCGTGGTGTACGCCTTGGAGACGTCCACGTCCAGCAGCTCGGGCTGGACCGAGGAGAGCACGGTCCGGGTCAGCTCCCAGGCGCCAGGGGTCGAGCGCAGGGTGCGCGCGCCGTAGGTCGTGAACGCCGTCACCTGCCTCGACGCGCTGTCGGCGTTGTCGAGCCGCGCCCACGCCATGAAGATCTCGGTGGCCTTCGCCGGGTCGGAGAAGATCAGGTTCTGGCCTTCGAGGAGGGCCGCCGTCATCGCCAGACAGGTGTTCGGGTTCGCCTCGAAGAACTCGCGGCGGGTGTTCATCCCGTTGCGCCCGTACTCCAGGGCGCTGTCCGCCGTGTGAGACAGGATGTTGAGGCCCTGGGCCTTCATCTCGTCGTCCAGCACCGAGTCTACGACCGCGCCGTGCACCGAGCCAGCCCGCAGCGCCGCGATGCGGGCCGACTGGCCGCCGACCGCCGAAAGGATCACGTCATCGCCGGTCAGGCCGGCGTTCTGCAGGCCGATCAGCGCCGCGCCGTGCGACGTGCCGCCGATGGCGCTGATGGCGACCGACTTGCCCTTGAGGTCGGCAGCGCTCTTGATGTCCGGGCCGACGACGATCGAGTCGGTCAGCCGGGTGGCGGTCATGGTCAGCGAGATGAGCGGCAGGTCGGTGGTCAGGGACGAGACGACCGGGCCGACGCCCATCGCGCCGAAGTCGGAGCCGCTCGACACCAGCGCCTGCACGGTCTTGGCATCGCCCTCGGCAAACACCAGATCGACGTTCAAGCCGTACTTGGTGAAGAAGCCGGCCTCCTTTGCCACGGCGTACGCCAGCTGCGTCGGCTCGTAGGTCGAGTGGGCCAGCGTCAGGTTGGCCTTCTCGGGCGCGGGCAGCGTGACCAGGGCCGGGGCCGCGAACGCGGTCTTCGACAGGACCGACGGGGCAACAGCGGCGGCAGCAAGGGCAGAGCCAGCCAGGGACAGGAAACGCGCGCGGGACACTCGCATGGACAACCTCTCCTCCTCAAGGACGAACCGATGGGGGGCCGGGGCAACCATCGCCCCAGGGTGACGGCGGAACGGGCAGTCTGGACCTGTCGGCGCGTGATCGCTGGTCGTGACCTCCTCCGGCAGGCTACCGCGATGGGACCGTAGCGCGATCCGCGGCGAGCGCGGCGACCCGTGTACGCCAGCGCTCGATAGCGGCCCGATTGGTGACGAAGTCGGGAACCTCCCGGCGCAACGCGCGGAGGATGTTCTCGCTGGCCATGCGCGTGCCGGTGGCCTGTGACGCCAGGCTCCCGCCGACACAGTGCGGCGTCAGGATGATCCTGTCGGGGTTGACCCGGCGCAGCGGGTTGTCCATCGCCAGCGGCTCATCCTCGAACACGTCGAGTGCCGCGCCAGCGATCCAGCCCTCGTCGAGCGCCCGCGCCAGGGCTGCCTCGTCCACGACCTCGCCCCGCGAGGTGTTCACGAGGTAGGTGTGCGGCTGCATGGCCCGCAGCCGCTCCTCGTTGATGATGCCGCGCGTCTCCGGGGTCAGCGTGACATGGCAGGTGATGAAGTCGGCCTCGCCCACCAGCTCGTCCAGCCGCACCAGCTCCACGCCGACCGCGAACGCCATCGCCGGCTCGACGTACGGATCGGCGGCGATCAGCCGGACCCCGAAACCGCTCAGCCGCTTCGCCACGTTCATGCCAACGCGCCCCAGCCCGATGATGCCGACCGTCTTGCCCAGCAACAGCGATCCGAGGCTGCCCGGGGCTTTCCACTTGCCCTCGCGGACGCGGCGCTGGTTCTCGTTGACCCGCTTGGCGAGCGAGATCATCAGGCCGACGGTCGCCTCGGCGACGCCCAGGAAGTTCTCAGGGGCCGGGCTGTTGACGACCAGGATGCCCAGCTCGGTGGCCGCCGCGCGGTCGATCTTCTCGACGCCGATGGTGGCCTTGGCGACGAGGTTGAGGCGCGGCAGACTCTGGAGCACGCGCGCGGAGATCGTGTCGCGGCTGGACACCAGGGCGGCGTCGGCGTCGTGGAGCAGGTCGATGAGCTGATCCTCGGTGTAGCACGGGCCGGGCGACCGATCGAAGGTCGTCCCGACGATCACCTCGCAGCCGCCGGCTTCCAGGACCGACGACCAGCCCGGGCGATCCCATGGGCCGGTGGCAACAACACGCCAACGGGGGGATGAGCCGTGTTTCGCGGGGTCGCTCACGCTTTCACTCCAGCACGCCTCGCACAAAAGACAGGGAGGAGGGCCAGGGCTGCCTCGGTCATACGGCCTCTCCCACCGACCACGCTACCCCGCCACGAGGCAGCGTGCATAATGAATACAATATCCGGTCTGGAATTTCCAGCCGCTCAGCATTCCGTCATCCTGACCAGACGGTCGGGACGGCGTGTGGTTGCACATTTTGACCAGATCGGCCCGCTGACTCGGCGGAGCGCCCATGAACAACGCCGTGCGGGGTTCCGCTTGCCCCGACGCAGCCCGCCCCTGGCGGCTCCCCGTTCGACTGGGGCCGGGCGCGAGGCCCGGCTACTCGCCGCGTGCCGCCTTGACCTCCTGGATCGCCCGCCAGACCCGCTCCGGGGTGAACGGCGCTTCTCGCAGGCGGATGCCGCACGCCTGATACAGCGCGTTGGAGATCGCCGCGCACATGCTGCTGCTCGGGCCGTCGCCGATGCCCTTTGCGCCGTACGGCCCGACGCCGTCGCGGTTCTCGACCAGGATGCCGTGGAAGTCGTCGGGGATGTCCCCGAAGCGCGGCACGCGGTAGTCGAGCATCGAGCCGTTCATGAGCTGCTCGCCGTCGTAGACCAGCTCCTCGCCCAGCGCCACGCCGAGCCCCATCGTGGCCGACCCGAGATCCTGCCCCTCCGCGAGGGTCGGGTTGATGGCGAGGCCCACGTCGCCCACCGTCACCAGCTTGTGGACGGTGATGCGGCCGGTCTCCGGGAACACTTCGACCTCGACGCCAGCGATGGCCGGCTCCCAGAACGGCGGCAGCTCGGCCAGCTCGTCCTTCTGGCGGATCTCGGCTGCGCCGCTGACCTCCATGTCGGAGATCCCGAAGTACTTGCCGATGATGTCGCTCCAGGACATGTGGCGGCCCTCGGAGACGACGCCGGTCGGCTCCAGGATCAGGTCGGCTTCGTCAGCCTCCCAGATGTCGGCGGCCATCCGCTTGAGCGTGTCCTTGGCGGCCCGGCACGCTCCCAGGACCGTCCGCCCTTCGAGGGTCGTGGTGCGGTCCGCGCCCGTCGAGCGCGCGAACGGCGTCAGGGCCGTGTCCGACATCACCACCCGCACCTTGTCCAGATCGATGCCGAACTCCTCGGCGGCGATCTGCGCCAGGACCGTCCGGCTGCCCTGGCCCATCTCGGCGCTGCCCGTCAGGACCGTCACCGAGGTGTCGCCGTGGACGCGGATCTCGCTGCGGCCAATCGGCTGCGCGCCGGAGTCGATCACGGCGATGGCCATGCCGCGCCCACGGTTCGGCCCGAGCGGCGCGCCCCACCCCAGCGCGTCTGCCAGCTTGCGGACGTCACCCTTCACGTCGGCGGTCAGGCCGCGCCGCTTCGGGAAGAACCGCTCGCCGTGATCCGCGAAGCTCTTGAGCCGGAACTGGACCGGGTCCACCCCGACCGCCTCGGCCAGCTCGTCCACCTGGACCTCGGCCGCCATCGTCACCTGCGAGACGCCGAACCCGCGATACGAGCTGGCCGGACAGGTGTTGGTGTAGACGGCGTAGCTGGTGATGTCGACCGCCTCCCAGCGGTACGGCCCGACGATCCGGACGGCCGCCTTGGAGGAGACCAGCGGGCTGTTCTCGGCGAATGCGCCCGTGTTCATGTAGATCGTGGCGCGCCGGGCCAGCAGCTTGCCCTCGGCGTCGACAGCCGTCTTGATGAAGATGTGGGCATCGTCGGCGCGGGTCGTCAGGATCGACTCGTCGATGGTCAGCTCCAGCTTGACCGGCCGCTTCGCCTTCCACGAGCACAGGGCCGTCAGCGGCTCGATCTTCGTGTACGACTTCGAGCCGTAGCCGCCGCCGATCAGCGGAGTCGAGATGCGGACCTGGTTGAGCGGCAGGCCGAAGATCTCGGCCACGTCGCTGCGGACCATGAACGGGTGCTGCGCGCACGAGTAGACGGTGATCTGGCCGTCTGACGCATCGGCGATGCTGACGTACGGCTCCATGGCGTAGGCGTAGGTCATCGGGTAGCGGAACTCGCCCTCGACGATCTGCGCCGCCTTCGCGAACGCCGCGTCCACGTCGCCCCACTGGACGTGGTTCTCCTGGCAGACGTTGGTGATGCGGTCGCCGGCCTTCAGCTCGACATGCCCCGGCGAGACGCCCTGGCCGTAGCGCGACTCATGCACCAGCGGGGCATCCTCGGCCAGCGCGTCGTCGCAGGTGATGACCGAGGGCAGCTCCTCGTACTCGACCGCGATATCGTCCAGGGCCAGCTGGGCGATCACCGACGACTCGGCGATCACCGCCGCCACCGGCTCCCCGATGAAGCGGACCTTGTCGAGCGCCAGGACCGGGTGATCCTTGATGGCGTGGCCGAACCGGGCGTTGTGGAGCACCGACAGGTCGTCGCCGGTCACCACGCAGATGACGCCCGGCCGCTCCAGGGCCGCGCTCGCGTCGATCGAGACGATCCGCCCGTGCCCGATGGGGCTGCGGAGCACCTTAGCGTAGGCCAGGTTGGTGATCGGCAGGTCGGCGGTGAACCTCGCCGCGCCGGTCACCTTTGGCGGGCCATCGGTGCGCGGGATCGAGTGGTGGACGACGCGGAAGCCGAACGGATCGGGCGCCACGTCGGGCGCTTCCGATTCTGGAATCTCTGGCCGCTCCGAAACGCTTGTCATGCCGTTGCTCGCTCCGTGCCGGCCGCCGTGAGCCGCTCGAACGTCTGCCGCAGGAATACGCCGATCAGGTGCGCCTTGTATGCTGCCGAGCCGTCACCATCGTCCAGCAGGTCAGCAGCGGCGGCGAGGGCTGCGCCAGCCTCGGCCAGCCGGCCGCGGATCTCGGAGATCGGGCCGACGAGCAGCGCTTCGGCCTCCGCGCCGCGCACCGGGATCGGGCTGGCCGAGCCGACGGCCGCGCGGGCGTCGGTCACCGCGGCGGCCGCTGCGTCGATCTCCAGCGCCAGCGCCAGCCCGAGCATCGGGCGCTCGCGGACCTGGAACTTGGTGTACGCGGACACCCAGGCCGTGCCCCTGAGGGGGATGTCAATCGACGTGAGCAGCTCGCCCTCGGCCAGCGCCGTCTCATACGGCCCGACGATGAACTCGTCGATGGGCAGGCTGCGCGCGCCGTCTGGCCCGTCGATCTGCATTGTGGCGTCCAGGCAGAGCAGCAGCGTGGCCGGGTCGGAGTGCGGCTCGCCGAAGCAGAGGTTGCCGCCCAGGGTGCCCGAGGCCCGCACGCGCGGATTCGCGACCTTCCCCTCAAGCTCGGCCAGCGACGGGATGTGCTGACGGATCAGCGGCGAGCGCTCGACGGCCAGGTGGGTCGCCAGCGCCCCGATCCGCAGCGCGCCATCCGAGACCTCGATAGTTCCCAGGCCGGGGATCGTCTTGATGTCGATCAGGCTGCCGTACTGGAGGCCGCCATGCTTCATGACCAGCAGCAGTTCGGTGCCGCCAGCGTAGGCACGGGCATCGTCGCCGCCGTCGAGCAGCAGTTGCGACGCCTCGTCCAGGCTGGCGGGCTGCTGGATGGTGAACGGGGGCAGGAAGGTCGGCATGGTGTGGCTACCTCCCCGTCCCCGTTCCGTCTGCTGGCTGGCCGCCGGTGCCCTGGCTGGCCTCGCGCGCCATGATGTCGCGCGCCCGTCCGATGGCCGCCAGGATCGGAATATACCCGGTGCAGCGGCAGAGGTTGCCCTCCATGTACTCCTTGATCTCGTGGGTGGAGGGGGCGGGGTTGTAGTCGAGCAGGCTCTTCGCCGAGAGCAGCATGCCCGGCGTGCAGAAGCCGCACTGGAAGGCGTTCAGCTCGATGAACGCCTGTTGCAGGGGGTGGTACTGGCCGGGCGCGGGGGCCAGCCCCTCGACGGTCAGCACGTCACGCCCGCGCGTCTCGTAGGCCAGGAAGGTGCAGGCGCTCACCGGCAGGCCGTCCACCAGGACGGTGCAGGCCCCGCAGACCTGGACGTCGCACGAGACTTTGGTGCCGGTCAGCCCGAGACGGTCACGCAGGACTTCGGCCAGCGTCTCGTTGGGGGCGATCTGGAGCGTCTCGTCCCGCCCGTTGATGCGAGTCGAGATCGTCAGCGTCGAGCCGCTCAGGTCGGAGCCGGCGTCGGGGGAGGAGGTCGTCATCAGCGCGATCCTTACGAGGCGGCGCCAGGGCCGGTCAGCTCCGCGTCGATGCGGCGCACGAAGTCGGTGAAGATCTCGTCGGCGCGCCGGCGCATCGGCATCGCGCCGAGGGTCGCCAGCTTGCCGAGCACTTCCAGTTGCATGCTCATGGTGAGGCGGACGCGGTCATCCCCGAGCGGCTCGATGGTCCCTTCGAGGGTGCCTTTGACGCGGGCTTGCCCCCGGCTGTCCGCACCCGTGAGCGCCGCCACGATTCGCTTCGGCTCCTCGACGGTCTGCAGCTCGATCTCGACGGGGACGCTCAGCTTGAACGGACCCAGCTTCTCGGAGACGTTGGCCGCATACTTCTTGTCTGGTTCGAGCGGCCTGAAGTCGGAGACGGCCGGCAGGAGGGTCACGAGGCGGGGAAGATCGCGGTACAGCGCCCAGGCCGAAGCCGGGGCCGCTGCAACGTCAGTGGTGCGAGAGATGTCGAGCAGCATGGCCTGACCTTACGCGCATGGTTGCATGATGCATGCAATCTACACGGTCCGCGCGAGACGGTCAAGGAAGAACGCCTGCCCGGACCGGCCGGGCAGCGAACTTCGCCGCCCCCGGTGCGACATGCGATAGATGGTCAGAAGTCATTCTGAGCCAGGCGGCGTCAGCCGCCGGGTCCAGTGCAGGAGCGTCGGATTCCGCCATGCGTTTGAGGTAGCGGCCGAAGAGGGCCTTGACGCGGTCCCGTGGCGCGCTGTCTGGTTTCCAGTGCCGCTGCCTTCTGCCCAGACACTCGATGTCCCGCCGCTGGCCCCTGGGTGCTCGCGTTCCCGAATCTCGTTTCCAGGTCGCGGATCCCTCCTGACGTTGGGCCGAGCCTACGGGGCGGATTGAGCCGGCAGCGGGGACATGCCGTGCACGCCGGCCGAGCTCGTGCCCAACTTGGCCCCATCGTCGGTCATCGCGAGGAGCGATGCGGTCGAGCGCGCGCCGTGCACCTGGATGCTTGAAAGTCCGAGCTCGATCTCCCGCAGGTCGTCGGGCGACAGCCCGACGCTGAGCGCGCCGAGATCCTCCTCAAGGTGAGGGAGTTGGGTGGTTCCTGGAATCGGCACGATCCACGGCTTCTGAACCAGCAGCTAGGCCAGCGCCACCTGCCCGGGCGTCGCGCCGTTGCGTTCGCCCACCTGCCGCGGCAGGTCCACGATCGGTCGATTCGCACCAAGCGCCTCCGGCGTGAACCGGGGGAACCCCGATCGTAGATCTGAGCCGGGCGTGAACGTTGAGGAGGCGGTGAGGGTGCCCGTCAAGTGCCCCATGCCGAGCGGGCTCCACGGCACGAACCCGATCCCGAACTCTTCGCACGTCGCGAGTACCTCGATCTCCGGATCGCGCGACCAGAGAGAGTACTCATTCTGGACGGCGGTGACCGGCTGGACTGTGTGTGCGCGGCGAATCGTTGCGCCGCCGGCCTCGGACAGGCCGAAATGCCGGACCTTTCCCTCTGCGATCAGGTCCTTCACCGCGCCGGCCACGTCCTCAATTGGCACGCTCGGATTGACGCGGTGCTGATAGTAGAGGTCGATCACGTCGGTCTTCAGGCGCCTGAGCGCGAACTCGGCGGCCCGCTTGATGTGCTCTGGACGACTATTGAGCGAGCCGCGGAACGAACCCGTCTCCGGGTCGATGTTGAACCCAAACTTGGTTGCGATCACGACCTTGTCGCGGAAGGGGGCGACTGCCTCGCCGACGATCTCCTCGTTGACGAGCGGGCCGTACACTTCGGCCGTGTCGAACAACGTCACGCCGCGCTCATAGGCTGCCCGAATCAATCCGACAGCGGTGGACTTCTCCGTGCGCGGGCCGTACGCCCAACTGAAGTTCATGCAGCCCAGGCCCAGCGCCGAGACTTCGAGCGAGCCGAGTCGGCGGGCGCTTCGCGATTGCATCGTGCTGGTGACTCCCTGTGCGGCAGGTTGCCCAAGCGGACCGGCCCAGCCCCGGGCCGCGACGCCGCGCCTGACCTCTGGCGTCGCTACCTCGCCATCATGCTGCAAGGCTTGCGCGCCCAGCCAGCGCCGTGCGAACCGCTCCCGACGCCGACCGTGGCGCCCGAGCAGATGGACGACCTGCTGATGGGCGCGCAGCGAGTGCGACGGAGCGAGCCGTAGACACCGAGTTCGACGATCAGGCCGCCCATCGCCCTTCGCCAGTCGGCCACTTCACGCTGACGCTGAGGTACAGAGCTCGGCAGGTTGGACCACCCTTCGAGCGCATCTCACCGCGCGCCAACGGCGTCAGGATGATGCCAGGCGAGATCGAGCGCCATGCTCAACAGCTTGCAGCAATTCTGGTCTACGGCAGGCGCAGCCCTCGGCCCTGGCGCACCGCCTCCTGGTACAGCCAGTGCGACACGGCGATATCCTGCGTGACCAGCCCCTCGGTCCGCGTCAGGATGCGCTCGGACGGATGCTCGCGGCCCGGTTTCGCCCCGACCACGATCTCGGGCAACTCGCCGTAGAGGCGGTCGCGGTCGAAGTGGCCGCCGGCGGCCATCGCGCGGAAGTCCGAGAGGTGGCGCACCTGCTCCCAGTCGTCCACCACCACCTTCTCGAAGGTGGCGAAGGCGTCCGGCGCAACCTCTCGCTGGCCCAGTCCGCAGACGAAGACGCCCGGCGCGAAGTCGGACGCCTCCATCAACGGCCGCCCCGAGGTCGTGGCGCTCATCACGATGTCGGCGTCCTTGCAGGCGGCCGTCGGCGTGTCCACCGCCACGATCCGCACGCCCGGCACGGCCTCCGCCAGCTCCTCGGCGAACCGCTTGCGGCTGGCCTCGGTGCGCGAGGTGACGCGAGCCTCTTGCAGGGGGAACAGGGCAGCCAGGGCGACCAGCGCCGCCCGCATCAGCTTGCCCGCGCCGACCAGCCCGACCACTGCCGAATCCGGACGGGCAAGGTACTTCGCGCCGACCACGCCCGAGGCCGCGCTGCGAATGCCGTAGCTGGTGTGCTCGTCCACGATGGCCAGCGGAAAGCCAGTGACCGGATCGTGCAGCAGCACATAGCGCATGTTGTCGTCGCGGCTGGTGCCAGAGCCGTCCGGGAAGATTCGGTAGCCGACCACGCGCACGCCGCTGACGCCCAGGTCCGGCAGCGATGCGCCCTTGACGTGGTACTTCGCCTTCGCCGGCTCCGCGAGGTCGAGGCGGAACAGGCGCGGCTCGGGCCAGGTGATGCGACCCTCGTAGGCCCAGCGGAACGTCTGCTCGACCACGTCCAGCACGCTCCGCACGTCGAGAAGCGCCCGCACGTCGGCGTCGGAGATGTAGAGCGCGCCGGCCGGCTGACTGGCGCTCACCGGCGTCGGATCGGTGTCTGGCCCCGTCGTCAGCACGGGATCACCAGCAGGTTCCGGCCGCCCCCGCTCAGCCAGACGTGCCCGGACGGATCGTCCGCGCTCACCACCACATCCTCTTCGACGTGCAGCCGCTCCGTCTTCGTCAGGTCGATGCGCGGCTCGGGCGTCACGACCATGCCCGGTTCCAGCACCGTGTCGTCGGCCATGCTGAGCGAGGGCGGCTCGCTGGCCAGCAGCCCGATGCCGTGCCCGACGCGCTTCGGGCCGACCAGCAGCGGGTAGCCGTACCGGCTCAACTGCTCGTTGCAGGCGCGAGCCACGTCGCTGGCCCGTGCGCCGGGCTTGACGGCGTCGATCAGCGTCTCGCAGATGCCGTAGATCAGCTCGTGTTGTCGCTTCTGCTCGTCGGTCGGCTCGCCGAAGATGGCGCGGCGGGCGATGTCGGCGTTGTACCCGCGATAGATCGCGCCCCAGTCCACCCACAGGGCCTCGCCCTTCTGGTAGACGTGGTCGAGCGGGTAGGCCTGATTGATCTTGCCGGGGTGGGTCAGGTCCGCGCCCAGCTCCAGCATCGCGATGGTCAGCGTCTCGGCCACCTGCCGCCCGGTCACGCCGACCGTCAGCCGTTCGCAGGTGCGCTCCCAGGCCAACTGCGAGATCTCGCAGGCCCGGCGGATGCAGGCCAGCTCGGTGGGGCTCTTGCGGATCTTCAGCTCGCGCAGCAGCGGGGCGGCGTCCACCATCTGCGCGCCGAGATCGTCCCGCACTTGCATAAAGTCTGCAATCGGCAGCCCGAGGCGTTCATTGGTGCCCAGCTCGGCCCCGATCCGCACGTCTGGCCCTGCCAGGCCGGCCTCGCGGAGCATCTCGGTCATCAGCTCCAGCGGGAACGGCACGTCCACGTAGGAGCGGATCGACGACCAGCCGGTCGTGGTGGTGACGGCGTTCAGGTCGCGGCTGTAGCAGACAGCGGCCGGCTCGCCCTTGAGCGGCACGACCAGACCCATCGGGCGCATCTTGTGCTCGAACTGGGCGCTGCGGTGGCCGGTCATGTAGTACCAGTTGTCGCGCTCGGTCAGGAACAGGGCGTCGAGGCCCTGCTGCTCCATCAGGACGCGGGCGCGCTCGTGGCGGCCGAGGACTTCGGCGCGGTCGATGGGCGGGGGCGGCGGACCGAGGGCGGAACGAGGATCGGACATCGTTACTCCTGTACCGGGCGTGCGGCTTCCGGGCGTGCGGCTTCCGGGCGTGCGGCGATGGCGTCGATCTCGATGAGCTTGTCCGCGCCGGAGAGGGCCGCCACCTGGACGGTCGCGCGGGCGGGCGGATCGACGGGGAAGACCTCGCGGAAGACAGCGGTCATTGGCCCTTGCTGCGTGGCGATGTCGGTCAGGTAGACGGTGACGCGCAGCACCTGGTCGAGGCTGCTGCCGGCCTCGGCCAGGATGTCGGCCAGCTTCTCGAAACAGCGCCGCGTCTGCTCGGCGATGCCGTCGGGGATCTCGCCGGTGACCGGGTGGGCGGCGGTCAGGCCCGACGAGAAGACGAGCGCCCCGAAGGCCGTGGCCGGCGAGTAGGCCCGTGGGGCGCTGCGCCGGTTCTCCGGCACGATGACCTCGCGCCGGGGGGCGGTGGTCGGTCTGGTCTCCTGCACCGTGATGCTCCTCTGTCTGAAGTGCGACGCTGAACCGCTGAAAACCAGACGGTGAGTCGGTCGGGGGGTGAGTCTACTCCGGGCTGAGCGTGCGGTCGTCTCGGGCATCTGCTCAGGCTCGGCGTTGCCATGGCCTACTTTGCCGAGCCGGCCAGCAGCTCGCGGCAGGCCAGGATCACGTCGTCGGCCGTGGGGAGGGCATGCTTGCGGACGGCGCCACTCGGGACCGGGACTGGCTTCGTGCCGACGCGCTTGACGGGGGCCAGCAGGTCTTCCATCGCCTGCTCGGCCACCACCGCCGCCACCTCCGCGCCGATGCCGTAGGCCGTCCACGACTCGTGGACCGTTACCAGCCCGCCGGTCTTGCGGACCGACTGGACGATGGCCTCGGTGTCCAGGGGCGCGAGCGAGCGCAGATCGATCACCTCGGCCTCGACGCCCTCCTCGGCCAGGGCGGCGGCGGCCCGCATGACGACGGGCACCATCGAGCCAATGGTGACGATGGTCAGGTCGGTGCCCTCCCGGGCCAGCCGCGCCTTCCCGATGGGCACGGTGTACTCGCCGGCGGGGACATCCTCGCGCGGCCCGTGCGCCAGCGACATCGGCTCGACGTACAGCACCGGGTTGTCGTCGCGGATGGCGGCCAGCATCAGGCCCTTGGCGTCGGCGGGCGTGCCCGGCATCACGACCTTCAGCCCCGGCACGTAGGCGAACCAGACCGAATAATCCTGGGGATGCCCGCCGTACGGACCGTCGCCGACGCGCGTGCGGATCACGACCGGCACGCTGGCTGCGCCGCCGGTCATGTAGTGGAGGTTCGGGGCCTGGTTGATGAGCTGATTCATGGCGGCCGGCAGGAACTCGCCGAAGCTGACCTCGACGATGGGCCGCCTCCCGAACAGGGCCGCGCCAATCGCCGCCCCGACCATCGCCGATTCGGAGATCGGGGCCTCGCGGATGCGGCGGGCGCCGAACTCCTCCCACAGCCCCTTCGAGCCCTGGAGCGAGCCGCCGAACTCGCCCACGTCCTGCCCCACGAAGAAGACGCGCCGGTCGCGCCGCATCTCCTGGGCCATCGCTTCGACAATCGCCTCGGTCTGGGTGAGGCGGCGGGTCGCCTGGACGGTCTGCGGCACGGACACGCTCACACGAACACCTCGCTCAGCCCAAGCTCGCCGGCGCCGGCTTCGGGCAAGGCTCGCGCGCGCGCCACCGCCTCGGCAACCTCGGCCTCGGCCTGTCGCTGGATCTCGTCCAGGATGCCCTGGTCGGCCTGCCCGCGTGCGAGCAGCCGTCCAGCTTGCAGCTCCAGCGGGTCGCGCACGCCGTCCGGCTGGTTGTCGCGCCGGTAGGTTGCCGTGTCGCCGCCCCAGTGCCCGCGCACGCGCCAGGAGCGGGCCTCGATCAGCGTCGGGCCGTCGCCGCGCCGTGCGCGCGCCACCGCCTCACCGACGGCGGCCTGGACCGCCTCGACGTCGTTGCCGTCCACGGCCACGCCCGGGATGCCGTAGCCGGCCGCCCGGGCGACAATCGGGGCTGGCAGGTACAGCTCGGCCGGCTCGGAGATGGCCCAGCCGTTGTGCTGGCAGAGGTAGACGATGGGCAGCTTCCAGCAGGCCGCCAGGTTGACGTTCTCGTGGAAGTCGCCGCGATTGGCCGTGCCGTCGCCGAAGCCGCAGACGCAGACGCCGTCGGACTCCTCGTCCTGGAGCGCGAGGGCCGCGCCGGTCGCCGTGCCGAGCGTCGTGCCGAGGTCGCCAGCGACCCAGGGCACATGCCGCAGGTGGAACGGCCCGTTGAACGGCACCGAGCGACCCTTGTTGTAGCCGGCGCCCTTCCGCATCACCTGCGAGGCCAGCCGCCACATCTCCGCGCCGCGCATCAGGTAGACCACGAACGGATCGCGGTAGTGCGGGGCGGCGACATCAGTCGGGCGGAGGTCGGCGTAGGCCCCGACGACGGTCGCCTCTTCGCCTTCGATAGGGAACCAGTTCGGGTTCTCGGCGCAGAGGGCGCGGTCGAGCACGCGGGCGACCACCATCCAGCGGTAGAGGTCGAGCGGCGACATCGTCACGGGCGGACGCTCCAGTCCTCGTCAGGGAGTGCGCGTTCGGGAGGGATCGTCGGGCAGGCGTTGTCAGGGGCGGTGCGGCCGGGATGGTGCCCCAGGTGGGGCGGCTTCGGCAATCTGCCGCATCCTGGCGGCGAAGGCCGGGCCGGCCGTTTCGAGGTAGGCGAAGTCGAAGCCGGCCGCCGTGCCGCGCAGGTGTCTGGCCCAGTGCCCTTCGAGCAGGACGGCCATCCGCCACATCGCGAAGACCACATAGAAGGTGAGATCGGGCAGCGGCTGGCCTGTCTGCCCGGCGTAGCGGGCCACCAGATCGGCGCGGGTCGGGAAGCCGGGCTGCATGGTGACGCGCGGCATGATCTTCAGCTCGGGCGTCGGGTCGGTCGGCTCGTACCAGAACGCCAGCAGCCAGCCGAGGTCGGCCAGCGGGTCGCCCAGCGTCGCCAGCTCCCAGTCGACGATGCCGAGCAGGCGCGGTGGCGGCTCCTGGCTGAACAGGACGTTGTCCAGCCGATAGTCCCCGTGGACGATCCGCACCCCGGCTGGCTCAGGCGGCTGGTGGGCCTCCAGCCAGTCGGCGGCCCAGTCGAGATCGGGGACCGGGCGCACCCTGGCGTGCTCCAACTGGCCGCGCCAGCGCCTGATCTGGCGTGGGACGTAGCCGGCGGGAGGGCCGAGATCGCCCAGGCCGATGGCGGCGGGGTCGACCCGGTGGAGGGCGGCCAGGGCGTCCACCACCTGCAAGCCCAGCTCGAAGCGCAGCGGGAGCGGGGCGGCGGCCAGCCCTGGCGGCAGCTCGAAGCGGATGGCGTCGCCGTCGAGCGCCTCCATCACGAAGAAGGGCGCTCCGAGGACGCTCACATCGTCGCAGGCGGCCAGCGGGCGTGGCACCGGGACCGTGCCCGCCGGGGCCAGCGCCGCCAGGATCCGGTGCTCGCGCAGCACGTCGTGAGCGCGGGGCGGCAGCGGCCCGGGCGGCGGCCGCCGGACGACGACCGTTCGATCCGCGAGCGTGACCCGGCAGGTGACGTTCGACTGGCCGCCGCCGACGCGCCTGATGTCGCGGATCGGAAGGCTGGCCCGGAGCGCGGGGACGGTCTCCAGGAAGGTGGTGAGGCGTGCAGGATCGACGAGGGTCGTGTCCTCGCTCATGCTCGCGCCGTGATCCGGCCCTGGGCCGCCCGCAGCACCCGCCGCGCCACCGCCGCCCGGTGCACCTCGCTGGGGCCGTCGTAGACGCGGAACGGGCGGACCTCGCGGTAGAACAGGCTCAGCGGCAGGTCTTCGCTGATGCCGAGCGCGCCGCAGATCTGGATCGCGCGGTCCACGACCCGGTGCACCGCCTCGGCCACGAAGACCTTGGCCGCCGAGCTTTCGCCTCGGGCCGGCCGGCCACGGTCAAGCTCGGCGCAGGCCCGCCAGATCAGCAGCCGCGCCGCATCCAGGTCGATCTGCGAGTCGGCCAGCATCGCTTGCACCATCTGGTGCTCGCCGAGCGCTTTGCCGCCCCCGGTCCGGTTGACCGCGTGCTCGGCGGCGATCTCCAGCGCCCGCCGCGCGATGCCCAGCCAGCGCATGCAGTGGGTCAGGCGCGCGGGGACCAGCCGCGCCTGGGCGTACTCGAACCCCAGATCCGGCTCGCCCAGGACGGCGTCAAGTGGCACCCGGCAGTTCGTGAACCGCACCTCGCAGTGACCGCCCGGGAACGTCTGATCCAGCGAGGGGATATGCCGCACGATCTCGAAGCCAGGTGTGCCAGCATCCACCAGGAGCATCGTCGCGCCGCGCCGAGGGTCGGGGTCGTCCGAGGTGCGGACCATCGCGATGGCGAACGCCGCGCCGTCTGCCCCCGTGATGTACCACTTGTGCCCGTCGACGACCCAGGCGTCGCCGTCGCGGCGGGCGCGCGACTGGAGCATCGTGGGGTCTGCGCCCGCGCCAGGGGCCGGCTCGGTCATCGCGAAGCACGAGCGGATCCGGCCGGCCGCCAGCGGGTCCAGATACCTGGCCTTCTGGGCCGGCGAGGCGACCTGCTCCAGCAGGTGCATGTTGCCCTCGTCCGGAGCGGCGCAGTTGAGCGCCAGCGGCCCGATCAGGCTGGTCCCGGCCTCCTCGAAGGCGATGGCCACCCCGCGCCAGTCCAGCCCGAGGCCGCCGTGGCGCTGCGAGAGCTGCGGACCGTAGACGCCGGCTGCCCGGGCCTGCGCGCGGAGCCGGGTGATCGTGTTCCAGGAGACGCCCTCCAGCGTCGAGAGGGCTGACTCCTCAGGGATGACCTCCGTGTCCACGAAGGCGCGGATGCGGTCGCGCACGGCAGCCTGCTCTGGGGTTGGGGTGAACGCAATCTCCGAGGGCATGCTCCCTCACTCCTGTCCCGTCACGCGTTGACGTGGCCCGAGCGTTACACGGGAGATTCTAGGCCCCGGCGTTGACGAGATGTACGTCTGGTCCCCTGGCCGCCGAACGCAAAGACGCCCGGCCGGGACTCGGGGGTAGGCGAGTCCAGACCGGGCGCGTGAGCGGAGATGGTGGGGGACGTTTGACTAGAACGCTCCGGAGCCGCCTCCAACCAGGGTGATCCACTCGCCGCAGCTGTCTACCACGGTCAGCGGAACCGTCACCGGCGCGCCATTGGACTGTCGCTTGACCGTGAAGGTCATCTCGGTCGTTGCGGACGGCAGGCTGTAGGTGAAGTTCCCACCGGACGCTGCCTGCGTGCCGGTGTCGATGATCGCATTGGAGCCGTTGCCGAAGCGGAGCTGCTGGAGCCGGTTGGTGCCCTGCGCGGCTGTCCCCGCGGTCACCGTGACCCTGAACGTACCGGCCGTCGATCCCTGGGCCATTCGCACGCCGACCGGCGGGCGCGGGCTACAGGAGACAGGCGTCGTCGGGGTGGGGGAGGGCGTGGGCGACGGCGAAGGTGTCGGCGAGGGCGACGGGGCGGGGGTCGGGGTCGGGCCAGCCGAGGAGCCCTCGACCGCTCGGGCCACATTGACGCGACCGTACTGCCAGTATGTTCCCGTTCCTGCGATTTGATCGGCAGTCGAAAACATCCGGTCGAGCACGGCCTGATTCCCCGTGCCGTAGGAGCTGGCCCAGATCAGCGCAGCCACGGCTGCCACGTGCGGGGTCGCCATCGACGTGCCAGACATCCACTGGTAGTCGCCGTCCTTGTAGGTCGAGAGGATAAACACCCCGGGCGCGGAGACCTTGATGTTCGGGCCGTAGTTCGAGAAGCTGGCCTTGGCGTCGAGCGAATCCGACGCCGCCACCGAGACCACGTTCGTGCAGTTGGCTGGTGTGTGCGAGACCACCTGGCCGTCGTTGCCAGCGGCAGCCACCACCACCACACCACGATTCCAGGCGTAGTTGACGGCGTCCTGCAACACCTGTGGGCAGGGAGCGTTCGCGCCGAGGCTCATGCTCACCACCTTCGCGCCGTTGTCGGCGGCCCAGGTGATGCCGTTCGCCACGCTGGAGATCGAGCCGCCGCCCGTGTCACCCAGCACCTTGGCGTTCATCAGGCTCGCGCCCCAGGCGACGCCGGCCACGCCGATGCCGTTGTTCGCCGTGGCGGCGACCGTCCCCGCGACGTGCGTCCCGTGCCCGTGCCGGTCCTCGACGCCGTAGGCCGAGCCGGTGAAGTCCGAGGCGGCGACGACCTTGCCGACGAGGTCGGCGTGGCTGCTCAAGATGCCGGTGTCGAGGATCGCCACGCGGACGCCGGCGCCGCCACCGATCCGATCCCAGGCGGTCGGCGCGCCGATGCGGCCGGGCCCGTAGGTCTCGGGGTACTTCGGATCGTTCGGCGTCATCGACGCGGTGACGACGTAGTCAGGCTCGACGCGCTCGACATCGGAGCGGCCGGCGTACGCGGCCATCGCCTGCGTGACGGTGCCGTTCGGCACCTGCACCCGCACCGAGCGGCTGCTCTTGCCGACGCGCTCGACGGCCTGCGAGCTGACCTGCTGGTAGGCGGCGTCCGAGACGGCGGCCGGAGCGCTGCCGCGGAACGTCACCAGCAGGCTGCCTGCGCGGACGGGCCGTCCATCTGGGCCGGTCTCGACCTCGAAGCCGCCGCTGCGCGAGCCGTTCGATGCCGCTCCCACGCTCGGGGCGGGCGCTGTGTCCGCGCCGGACGGCGTCGGCGTCGCGGCGGCCGGCCCGCCAACGCTCTGAGACGAGACGCCCGCGCCAGTCGAGCCGACGCTCTGCGACGAGATACTGCCGGACGGTCCGTTGCCAGACGGCGGGTTGCCGGACGGCTGCGGCGTCGCAACGCCGGGCGTGGCGGCGTAGGCGAGGTCCAGGACGCTGTCACGCTCAGCGGCCCTGGCGATCTGCGCGACAGCATCAGTCGCGCGCGCTTCGGCCTGGAGCGCGGTGGCGTCGGCGCCAAGGAGTGGAATAGCGACTGCGAGGGCGAGACCCGCGCGTGCCAGCTTCTGCTTGAGTTTCATCTGCCGTTACCCCATGCGCGGTTGTCATCCGCGTCACTAAGGGAAACGGCAGTTGTCTCGACAAGGTGACTTTACTACGTATATTCACTCACTTACGCGACAAATCAGCCGCACTATCCCGGATTTGGGCATGTTTCTGCGATTGTGGCCGTGCGTCTTGCGAGTTGTTGCTCGTCACGGCGTGGCCGGGCGCCGTTCCGCCCCCGGTTCAGCCGGGGACGCCCTCTGCCGCCGGCACGGTGCGTCGTCCGGACGTGATCCAGATCATCGCCGCCTGGGTCCGGTTCGGCACGCCGAGGTACTTCAGGATCCGCTCGACCGTCTTCTGCACCGTGCGCGTGCTGATCCCGAGCCGCTCGCCGATCTCCCGGTTGCGGAGTCCCAGCCCGACGAGCGCCAGCACCTCCCGCTGGCGTGGCGCGAGCCGGTCGACCACGGCGGCGGCGTTCGCCAGCGACGGCGTGCTGGATACCGCCGCGGCACGGGGTTGGGCCGTGGTGGCGGTGTAGGGCTCTCCGCGCAGCACCCGCGTGATCTCGCACTCGAAAGCCTTGCGGTTGGCCCCCTTCGAGATGTAGCCCATGGCGCCGGCGGCGAGGGCCTCAGCCCGATACTCGGGCACGTCGTAGTAGGACACCATGATGATACGGGTCTGCGGACTGATGGCGCGGATCTGGCGGGTTGCCTCCAGCCCCTCCGTGTCAGGCATCCGCACGTCCATCAGGACGAGGTCGAGATCGTGGCTACGGACGGCCGAGACGGCGGTCGGGCCGTCGTACGCCTCTTTGACGACCCGTATGCCTGGAATCCCGTTCAGAATCGCAACGAGCCCAAGGCGCGAGACGTCATGATCGTCAACCACGATCGTCCGCGCTGGCGTCCGCCCTTGACGGCTGCCTTCATCCATCTGAGTGCCCTCCCGGGCTGGACTGGCTGGACTGACGGGCGGGCTCCTGGATCGGAACGACTGCCCGTACGCGCGTGCCCTGCCCCTGCTGCGTGGATATCTTCAACTCCCCGCCGACATGCGCGATGCGCTCTTGCATGTTCAGCAACCCGAACCGCCCGCCCGGACGGGCCGAGGGTGTCTCCGTAACGCCGTTGAAGCCCTGCCCGGCATCTTCGACCTCCATCACCACCTGCTCGTTGACGACCGTCAAATGCAGGCGCGCAGTGTGCACGCCTGCGTGCTTCCGCACGTTGCCCAGCGCCTCCTGGGCAAGGCGGAACAGGGTGATCTCCAGCTCCGAGGACAGCCGTCTCGGCCCGAATGTCTCGACGTACGTCACGTCGAAGCCCTCATCGCGCAGACCGTCCAGGTACGAGCGCAGCCCACTCGCCAGACCGAAGTCGTCGAGGACGGCGGGGCGCAGGCCCGCGAGCACCTGGCGAATCTCCTGGACGGCCCGCTGTGCCAGCGCGCTCGCCACCTCGATGCGGTGCCGGGCGTCTGCCGGATGGCTCGGCTGATCGTTCAAGAACGCTTCGAGTAGCTGCTGCAACCCCCAGACCAGCTGTGCGAAGCCGTCATGGATCTCGTATGCCAGACGCCGCCGCTCGTCCTCCTGGGCCACCAGGAGCGCCTGCACCAGTTGCTGAAGCGACCGCTCGCGTGCGGCAAGCTCGCCGTACAGGCGGGCGTTCTCCACCGCCGTGGCCGCCTGGAGACCGATACTGCCGAGGATCGCTGCCGTGGGCTCGTCCGGCAGTGGCAGGTCGCCAGCGCCTTCGAGGACGCCGATCACCTCGCCCCTGACGATGAGCGGCACCCGCCAAACGGTGAGCGCCGGGCCATCCTGCGGGTGGATCTCGGCGTGCGGGGTCCAGGTGGGCTGCCAGGGCGTGGCGCGACCATCTGGCGTGTCGTCGGCTGCGCCGTCCCAGGCGGCGTCCAGCGCGGCAATCGCGGCCTCGTCGCCGACGCTCCGCCAGACGACGGTCGGCGTCCCTTCGACGCGCCGCAGGACGGCCGCGCGGAGGCTCGCGGCTCGGACGGCGATCTCCAGCAGCCGCTGGGCCATCGCGTCGGTGTCCGAGACCGAGATCAGCAGCTTGCCGACCTCGTGCAGGCCGAGCAGCGCGTCGAGGCTCTGCTTCAGGGCCTGGTGCAGTGCCCGCAGGTGGTCGGCTTCCGCCTCGCGCTCGGCGATGAGCTGCTGGCGCTCCAACTCGGCGCGCTTGCGATCCGTGATGTCGTGGGTGGTGCCGCTCATCCCGAGCGGACTGCCATTGGCGTCCCGGAAGAGGCTCGCCCGGCCGCACAGCCAGCGGACCGTGCCATCGGGCCAGGTCACCCGGTACTCGACATCGTACGGGACGCCGTTGAGGATCGCGTGGCGCACGGCGTTGGAGACGCACTCGCGGTCGTCCGGGTGGATCAGCCGCAGATGGTTGAGCGAGTCCTCCAGGAGTTCGTCGCTGCTCCGTCCGTACAGGCGCGGCGCAAGCTCCGAGCGCACGGTCCGGCCCGTCGTGAAGCTGCGCTCCCACATCACCATGCCGGCCGAGCGAAGCGCCCGCTGGAGCCGCTCCTCGCTCCGCCGCAGGGCTTCCTGCTGGGCGCGTGCCTCGCTGACGTCTCGGAACACGGTGATCGCGCCGACGACCTCGCCATCGCGGACGAGCGGCGATGAGATGACCGAGACCGGAAAGGTCGTACCGTCTGCGCGGATGAACGCCTCGTTGTCCAGGCGGACCGTCACGCCGCCGGCGTAGACGGCCTGGAGGCCGCACTCAGAGCGCGGCATCGAGCGCCCACTCAGATCGCGGACGTGCATGACATCGTGGCCGATCCGCCCGAGCATCTGACTCAGGGGCAGGCCCAGCATCGACTCGGCGATCGGGTTGGCGTAGGTGATGTTTCCCTGGTGGTCCACGACCGTGATGCCCTCGGCAATGTTGCTGACGATGGCATCCGAAAAATCGAGCTGGCGTCGTAGATCGTCGCGCGCGTCGGCGGCCTGGCGGTAGAGGGTGGCATGCTCGATGGCGAGCGCCGCCCGTCCTGCCAGCTCGGTTCCAAGGGCGATATCGTCATCGCCAAACGCGCGGTCAGGGGAGGACAGCGCCAGGGTCAGTGCGCCGAGGCGGCGTCCGCGTGCCTCCAGCGGCACCACCAGGACGCTGTGAAACGCGAGCGCTTCGAGCAGCGAGCGGTAGGCGTCGTCGGCGTACTCCGCCCAGGCCGCCTGCCGGATGTCCTTGACCAGGACGGGGCGGCCACTCGCCAGGGCCTGCCGGATCGGGTGATCCGGGTACTCGTCGATGGGCAAGAATGGCCCGTGCTCGGCCATCCTGCGCTGCATCTCAGGATCGACGTGTGCGACGGCCATGCGCCGAAACGAGCCGTCGTCGTCGTCGATGGTGGCGACGCCGCAGCAATCGGCCAGCGTTGGCACGGCCAGCGAGACGGCTGCCTGGAGCGTGGCCTGCACGTCGAGCGAGGCCGAGAGGGTGGCGCTGGCCTCGGCGAGGAAGCTCAGCCGACGCTGTGCTCCTTCACTCTCCAGGCGGGCCGCCGTTGCTGCACGGTAGAGCCGGGCGTTGTCCAGGGCAAGCGCCGCCTGCCGTGCGACATCTTCCACCAGCCGCAGCGTCTCCGAGGTTGCGGGACGGCGCGGGGCTGCCGTCGAGAGCGTCAGGACGCCGAGCGGGCGGCCACGGGCGATCAGCGGCACGACCATCGCCGAGGTGAGATCGAGCTGGTCCCTGATGCGCGCGAGCACGCTCGGCCCGACGATCTGCCCGACCAGGTCGATGTCCCCTGCGATCCACAAGAGCGACCTGCGATCTCGCACCAACTGGTGGATCAGCCCGTCGAGCTCCCCGTTGTCCAGATACGACTCGCCAAGCATCGCGGAGACGGCCGCCGTCGCCAGCGTGTGGTGGCGGCTGGCGATCCGAACGAACCGGCCGGTGTCATCCAGCAGGTGAATCGAGCAGAGGTCAGCAAAGGCCGGCACGACGAGGTCGAGCACGTGCTCGTGCGTCTCGTCGTAGTCAAGCGAGCCGGCCAGCACCTCACTCACCTGGGTGAGAAACGGCAGCGAGCTGCCATCGGATCGCAGCGGTGTGGCGGCGTGCAGCCGCTCACCGCCGTGGTGTCCGGTCTCGAGGTGCTGAACCACGTCTCTCCCTGCTGCCGCCGGCCAGGCTGTGGTGCAAGCGCGCTCTCCACGGGTCGGAGGTCCGCGAGGCCAGGACACTGGCAACACAAACCCGCCCGCACGAGCGGCACCACTCATGAAGTGGCGGTGGCGAGACGAAAGCGGTCACCCGATCCGCAGCAATTGCGCGATGTGACTGCTCGTAATAGCGCAGATCAGGCAGACTTCGTCAGGGGAAAAGGGATCAGCCCGAGCTGGCTCCCCGGCCGGGCGCGGCCTGCTCGACGGTTGGAGCCTGCGCCTGGAGCGTTGGCGAGACCTCCCGCGAGAAGCGGTCCAGCCGGTCGGTCACCTGATCCTTGGTCATGCCCGGCAGGTCCGGGAAGATCGTCAGGTGCTCGACGCCGAACTGCACTGAACCTCCAAGGGAGCCAGGAGCCAGCGGCGGTGAAAGCATGCAACACACAACGGTCATCCTGAGCGCAGCGAAGGACCTCACCCGCTGGCGCGGAACTTGATGGCCAGCGGGTGAGGTCCTTCGCTGCGCTCAGGATGACAATGGGGAGTCGCAGACCTTACACCGGACAGCGCTGCTGTCTGCTGTCCCCGGTAACCTGACACCTACCGAATCTACATCATCGAGGCGTGGGCCTTCTCCACGAAGCTCGCGTCGAACGCCTTCGTGTAGTCCTGATCCTTGGTCAGGATGCCGTACTGCCGCATCATGGTGTACAGCTCAGACCAGCGCTCGTCGGTCATGCGGGCCATCTTCGACGGGTCCCAGCCCTCGGCGCCGGTGAAGAAGCCGGCCTTCTCGGCCTCGAACACCTTCGCCTCGATCTCCAGGTCCTTGTCCTTGTTGTACTCGGCCTTGATGTACTGGAGCGTCGGCTGCGGGTCGTTGATGTACTCGATCCAGGCCTTGAGCGAGGCGCTGACGTACGCCTGCACCAGATCCGGCTGATCGCGGATGGTGGACTCCATGCAGACCATCGCGTTCTGGTACGGGTTGAAGCCGGAGTCGGCGTTGACCAGGAAGCCGACTTCCTTGCCCTGGCCCTTGAGGATCTGCGGCTCGGAGGTGACGAAGCACTGCGAGACGTTGGTCTCGTCCGAGAGGAACGTCGCGAGCTGGCCGTTGTAGGCGAACTGCTGGACGTCGGTCAGGTTGTACTTCGCCGAGATCACCCGCCAGAAGATCCCAGCGCCCGAGACGTAGACCTTGCGGCCGTTCAGCTCGGAGAAGTCCGAGACCGGGTTGCTGGCATGGAACATCAGGCCCTGCGGGTTGCGCTGGAAGGCCGGGAAGACCATGACGATCGGGATGCCCTCTTCGCGCGCGGAGAGGACGGCATCCGCCGTCACCATGCCGAAGGTGTGGCGGCCGGCCGCCACCAGCGGCACCGCCGAGATCTGCGGGCCACCCTGCTCGATAGTCATGTCCACGCCGGCGGAAGCGTAGTGGCCGTTGCGGACGCCGTTGAAGAAACCGCCCTGCGAGGACTGGGCGAACCAGTTCATCACCTGGCTGGCCTTCATCTGGGCGGCTGGCGACTGGACGACGGCCGGCGCGGCAGCAGTCTGCCCCGCCAGACTGGCAGCGCTGGCCGCGGTAGCGCTCGCGCCGCTCACGGCGACGGCACCCGCCGCGGCAGCAGCGATGGTCAGCCAGCGGCGGCGGCTCAGGCGCGATGGGGTCAGCGACGCGTCAGACGGAGTGGTCACGGGGTTTCCCTCCTGGTGTGTCGTCTAGACGAAACGGGAACGACGCAGCGCGGTTGCGCGAAAACGGGAAGGGATGGGAAAAGCCGGCCGCCTGTCAGAGCTCGCGCTTGATCGCGGACTCGTGCCAGTGGCGCAGGAAGCGGGCGCTGATGAAGCTCACCAGCACGAAGATCGCGATGCCCAGCACCGACGAGGTCAGCGCCGCCGCGAAGAGGTACGGCATCTTGATCTGCGACGCGGCCACCGTGATCACGTAGCCGATGCCGCCGCGCAGGCCGCCGATGCCGGCGATGAACTCGCCGACAATCGCCCCGATGACCGCCAGCCCGGACGAGATCCGCAGGCCGGTCATGATGTATGGCAGGGCGGCCGGGAACTTCAGCTTGACCATCCGCTGCCACCACGAGGCGTTGTACAGCTCGAACATCGCCACGAGGTTGTGGTCTGTCGAGATCAGCCCGGCCGTGGTGTTGGTGATGATCGGGAAGAGGGCGATCAGGAAGGCGATGAAGACGACCGCCGGCATGCCCGCGCCGAACCAGATCACGATCAGCGGCGCGATGGCCACAATCGGGATCGTCTGGAGCAGCACGCAGTAGGGGAAGATGCTCCGTTCGAGCAGCTTGCTCTGGGACATCGCCAGGGCGATCAGCGTGCCGACCACGATGGCCGCGCCGAAGCCGATCAGCGCCGAGAGGAACGTCGAGAGGAGCGCCCCGAGCAGGCTCTGGCGGTTCTCGATCCAGGCCTCGACCACGTCCGTGGGGGCCGGCAGCAGGAAGCGCGGCACGTTGAGCTGGCGGCAGATCACCTGCCAGGCCACGATGGCGACGACGAAGACGATGAACGGCGGGAGCGCCGAGCGCAACGAGCGCATCAGGCGGGACGGCTGCGGGCGTGGAGCCGCCGCCGGGCGGGCCGGGGACGACGAAGGGGTGGTCCGCTCGATGGTGGTAGCCAGCTCAGTCCTCCTCACCAGCATCGGCCGCGCTGCCGAGCAGCTCGACGACCTCGCGCACGATCCGGGTGAACTCTGGGTCGGTACGGATCTCGGGCACTCGGGGGTGCGGGAGCGGCACCGGCACCTCGGCCACGATGCGGCCCGGGCGGGCGCTCATCACCAGGATCCGCGTGGACAGGTAGACCGCCTCGAAGACGTTGTGCGTCACGAACACGACGGTCCAGTTGGCGAGGGAGCACAGCCGGAGCAGCTCGCCGTTCAGCCGCTGGCGGGTGATCTCGTCCAGCGCCCCAAACGGCTCGTCCATCATCAGCAGACGTGGGTGGGCGGCCAGGGCGCGCGCCAGCGAGACACGCATCCGCATGCCGCCGGACAGCTCGCGCGGATACGCCTTCAGGGCGTCGCCAAGGCCGACCTGCTCGAGCGCGGTGGCGGCAGTCGCCCGGCGCGCCTCCTTGCCCTCGCCGCGCAGCTCCAGCGGCAGCTCGACGTTGCCAAGGGCCGTGCGCCAGGGCATCAGGTTGGCATCCTGAAACACGAACGCCGTGTCGTTCTTCTCCTGGCGAGCCTTGGTCGGCGGGAGCCCTTCCACCAGGATCTGGCCTGAGGAGATCGCGCCGAGGCCGGCAACCATCCGGAGGAGGGTGGACTTGCCGCAGCCCGACGGCCCGACCAGCGAGACGAACTCGCCCTCGTGCACGTCAAACGAGATGTCTTCGAGGGCGACGGTCCCATTGTTGTAGACCTTGCCCACATGGTCGATGGCGATCAAGACATCGCCGCTTGACCCAGGAGCCGCCACTCCAGAGGTGTCAGGGCGCACAACGGCCATTCATCACTCCGCTATTCCGCTCGCAGTGAGCCCGAGGAGGCACACACTCCGGGACTGCACTGGCCCTGGCGATGGTAAGTATACGGACATTCCAATACTCTTGCGCTGGAGCGTCCGCATAACGCTGCCCCGGCGGTGTTGTGCACTCCGTCCAGGGGTACGGCGCTGCCGCCGGGTGGGGGCCCAGAAAGCTGCGCCTGCGCCGTACGGCAGGCTGTACGTCGATCAGTCGAGCACGGCGATGGCTTCGATCTCCACCAGCGCGCCGGGCACGGCCAGCCCCTTGATGATGAGCAGCGTGCTGGCCGGTCCGGGCGTCCCGAGGTGCCGGTCGCGGGGGCGGGCCACCAGCGGGCGATACTCCAGGTCGGTGATGAACTGGCCGATCTTCACGATGTCGTCCATCGTGCCGCCGAAGTGCTCGACGATGGCCTTGATGTTCCGGTAGCACTGCTCGGCCTGCGCCTCGGCGTCTCCCTCGCCGACAAGCTGGCCGTTCACGTCGAGCGGGAGCTGTCCGGACACGTACAGCGTGTTCCCGATCCTGGTCCCGTGGGTGTAGTTCGCCTGTGGCGTGTGGACGCCTGGTGGATTGACCCGCTGGCCCCTGGGCATTGTGCTCCCCTGTCCCCCTCTCACTGGTGGCAGCGCGGTTGTACTGCCACCGTTCTCAACGAGTGGTGGCGCGCCACAGCCGACACCGTACCGCTCCAATCCAGTTACAGAGCGCAGGGTAGAGCATCCGGGCGCGCGCATGCAGGCTACAGCATCCAGCTTCCGCCGTTGACATGGTGGGTCTGCCCGGTGATGTAGCCGCCGTCTGGTCCGCACAGGAACAGGATTGTCGGGACCATGTCCCCTGGCTGGGCGATCCGCCCGAGCGGCACCGCGCCGCCGGCCTCCGCGATCTCATCTTCGGTCATGCCGTAGCGCGGCTGGGCGGTGTCGGTCAGGCCGGGGGCGATGGCGTTCACGGTGATGTTGAACGGCGCGACTTCCAGCGCCATGTTGCGGGTGAACGCGACGATGCCAGCCTTGCTGGCGGCGTAGTGCGCGCCGTTGAGGGCCGGCCGGAACGCGGCCACCGAGGCAAAGTTGACGATCCGGCCGCCCTCGCCCTGCTCCACCATCACGCGGGCCGCCGCCTGCGAGCAGAGCCACGTCCCGCGCAGGTTCACGTCCATGACCGCGTTCCAGGTGTCGTCGTCCAGCTCCAGCACCATGCCGCGCGGGAAGACGCCGGCGTTGTTGACCAGGATGTCCACCCGGCCAAGCTCGGCCACGGCGGCGTCGATCATCGCGCGCACGGCCACGCTCTGCGACACGTCCACGGCCAGCCCGAGCGCCCGGCCTCCCTCGGCCACGATCTCCCGCGCGACGGTCGCCGCGTTCTCGCCGATC
Organism: Chloroflexota bacterium; assembly: GCA_020850535.1. Classification (NCBI taxonomy): domain Bacteria; kingdom Bacillati; phylum Chloroflexota; species Chloroflexota bacterium. The sequence continues at coordinate 28,821 of JADZEM010000043.1, read as the reverse complement.
ACGTCGGCGACGACGACGCCCGCGCCGGCCCCGGCGAACCCGTGCGCGATGGCCCGGCCGATGCCCTGGCCGGCTCCGGTGACCACGGCCACCTTGCCCGCGAGCGACTGTGCCTGTTCTGCCATGTTGCTGCCTCCTCTCGCTCGATGCACTGCGCGTGCACGTACTTCACCGCTTCCATGCTGGCATCCCCACCGTCATCCCGAGCGAAGTGAGCCGGCGCTGCTCCCCCGTCATCCCGAGCGAAGTGAGCCTGCGCTGCTCCCCCGTCATCCCGAGCGGAACGAGCCTGCGAGTGGAGTCGAGGGATCTTCCTCCAGGCCACAGAAGGGGCAGATCCCTCTCCGCTCCGCTCGTGCCTCGCTACGGTCGGGATGACGAGGTGTGTGCTCGTTCCTTGCGTAGCTTGCCCTGAGCTTGCCGAATGGGGTCGGGGTGCAGGCCTCGTCTCGCTTGGGTTGGCGAAATGCTAGTTCCTGGTTGCCTTGACGATAGCCGGTGAACCGTCAGGATTGAGCTTCGGCTCGGGGAAGTGGTTGTGGGCCGGCGCGTGATCCTTCTTCCAGACCATCACACTGCGGGTGTACTCCATCACCACGGTGCCATCCTGCTTGACCCCCCGTGAGCGGAATTTGACGATGCCCCATTGTGGCCGAGACTTCGACTCGCGCTTCTCCACGACCTCGCTCTCAGAGTAGAGCGTGTCGCCGTCGAACATCGGGTTCGGCAGCTTGATCTCGTCCCACCCGAGCGCGAAGCCGTTCTCGCTGGTATCCGTCACCCCGAGGCCGGCCACCACGGCGATGGTGATGACGCTGTTGACCAGCGGCTTCCCGAACTCGGTCTGCGCGGCGTAGTGCTCGTTGAAGTGGATCTGGTTGGTGTTGTTCGTCAGCAGCGTCAGCCAGATGTTGTCGGCCTGGGTGATGGTCCGGCCGATGTGGCTGCGGTAGACGTCGCCGACCTCGAAATCTTCGAAGAACCGACCGATCCAGCCTTGCTTCTCTGCCATGCCTGCTCCTCTGGGTTACGGACGTGAGGACGCCCTCACGGCCAACCTCTCTCCCGCACAGGAGTGGGGGCAGGCTGCTTCTCAGAAGTGACAGGCGGCTCATTCAGGGACATGCAGGCCGGCATGTATGTCATCCTGAGCTCCCATGTCATCCTGAGTATGCATGTCATTCTGAGTATGTATGTCATTCTGAGTATGTATGTCATCCTGAGCGTAGCGAAGGATCTCACCCGCTGACCGTCGAGTGTCGCGTCAGCGGGTGAGGTCCTTCGCTTCGCTCAGGACGACATGGGAGCTCAGGACGACATGGGAGCTCAGGATGACATACATACTCAGGATGACATGGGAGCTCGCACCCGCCTCGGTGAATCCGCCGCCAGTCGCCTCGTCCAAGCGGTCCGTCCGCTCAACCTGCGCAGGGGGAAGGGCGCCCTGTCCCAACCTGCGTGCTGGCTATCATGCTCGCACGGATGGCTGCGCGGCGACGAGGGCCGGGATCCTGCCATCCGCGAAGGGGCGACGACGATGGTGACGGCCGGGCTGACGGGCAAGATCAACGGGGCGATGCTGCTGGCGCGTACGCTGCGGGCGAGCGGCGCCGGTCCGATCTTCACGCTCTCAGGCCACCAGATCCTGCCGATCTACGACGCCGGCATCGACGAGCAGCTACGGTTCATCGACACTCGCCACGAGAACGCCGCCGTCCACATGGCGGACGGCTGGGCGCGCCTGACGGGCCAGTGCGGCGTGGCGCTGGTGACGGCCGCCCCGGGCTTCACGAACGCGCTGACTGGCGTGGCAACGGCCTGGATGAGCGAGTCGCCGGTCCTGCTGCTGAGCGGCGGCGTCGAGACGACGAACCTGGGGCGGGGCGGCTTTCAGGAGATGGATCAACTGGCGATGATCCGGCCCATCGTCAAGGGGGCCTGGATGCCGCGCACGGCGGAGGAGATCCCGGCGCTGGTGGCGCGGGCGATGCGGGTGGCGCTGTCCGGGGTGCCAGGGCCGGTCCACATCACGCTGCCTTACGACGTGCTCCACCAGTCGGTGGACGCCGACGCCGTCAGGATGCCGGGTGCCGAGCAGTTTGGGCCATTGCTCCAGTCAGCGCTGTACTCGCAGTTCGGGCAGTTGGAAAGCCTGCTCACCCTGGCCGAGCGCCCGACCCTGATTGCAGGGCCGTCCATCACACGCGGGCAAACCGGCGCGGGCCTCCGCGAGTTGTCCGAATTGACGGGCCTCGGCGTGGTGGTGATCGACAGCCCGGTCGGCCTCGCGGAGCCGTCGCTGCACGGCCTGGGACGCGCCCTCGCAGAATCAGACCTCGTGATCCTGGCGGCGCGCGGCGACTTCGCCATCAACTTCCTGGATGAACAGACAGTGCGGTCGGGCACGAAGATCGTGCAGATTGCGCCGGACGCTGGCAGCATCGGGCAGAGCCGGGCCGTCGATCTGGGGATTGTCGCGGACATGCCGACCATCCTCGGTCACCTGGCCGAGTTTGCGCGGCTGGTCACGCAGACGAAGGAGTATCCCAGGAGGTCGGCGGGCTGGCGCGCCGAGCTTGATCGGCGGCGCGCGGCCCGGCAGGAGCGCACCCGTGCCCTCGAAGTCTCAGATGCTGTGCCGGTCCACCCGATGCGGGTCACCGCGACGGTCCGCGATCTGCTCGCGCCGGGCGACTGCGTGGCCCTGGATGGCGGCGACTTCGTCCGTTGGGCGCGCTGGACGTTCGGGGGCGGCCCCTGGGAGCTGCTGACCAACGGCAAGCTCGGGGCGCTGGGTCCGGGGCTGCCGCTGGCGATGGCGGCCACGCTGGCCCGGCCCGGGGCGAAGTCGGTGGCGTTCGTGGGCGACGGCACGTTCGGCTTCCACGCGATGGAGTTCGACACGGCAGTGCGCCACAACCTGCCGCTGGTGGCCATCGTCGGCAACGATGCCGGCTGGGCCACCGAGCGGCACCGTCAGCGCGAGGTCTACGGTCCCGACCGGCTGGTCGCCGCCGATCTCCTGCCCACCCGCTACGACCGCGTGGCCGCCGATCTGGGGGCGCACGGCGAGCACGTCGAGCGGCCAGAGCAGTTGCGGCCGGCTCTGGAACGGGCCTTCGCCAGCGGCAAGCCGGCCTGCATCAACGTGCAGATCGCCAGCCTGCGCGCGCCGTCGGCCGGGTGAGGCGGCGCGGACATGGCGCGTCTCCCCTCGCCCCCTGAGGGAGAGGGGTCGGGGGTGAGGGGGCAGATCACGCGGCCAGACGCGGCCGGCCCTGGGTACAATCCGGCCGGGAGGCACTGTATGGCGTCTGACGCTCGCTCCGACTCCTCGACCCCCGGCGCGCGCCCGCTCGTCCTGATCGTCATCGACGGCTGGGGCATCGCGTCTGACGGTCCGTCCAACGCAATCTCGTTGGCAAAGACGCCGACCATGGATCGCCTCTGGGCCTCTTGCCCGCACACGTCCGTCGAAGCATCCGGCGCGTTTGTCGGGCTGCCAGAGGGGCAGATCGGCAACTCGGAGGTCGGCCACCTGAACATCGGGGCCGGTTATCCGGTCCTCCAGGATCTCCCACGTATCGACCACGACATCCAGTCTGGCGCGTTCTTCGAGAACCCGGCTCTCGTGGGCGCCGTCGAGTATGTCAAGAACGGTGAGCCGACCGACGGCCGCGCGCCGAAGCTTCACCTGATGGGGCTCTTCAGCGATGGCGGCGTCCACAGCCACGCGGGCCATGCCCTGGCACTGCTCGAGCTGGCGAAGCGGCACGGCGTCGAGGACGTGCAGCTCCACCTGTTCCTCGACGGGCGGGATGTGCCGCCCCGGCAGGCGCTGGACGACCTGAAGACCTTCGAGCCGAAGCTGGAGAAGCTCGGGAACGCCCGCGTCGCCACCATCTCCGGGCGGTACTACGCGATGGACCGCGACAAGCGCTGGGACCGCACGGCCCAGGCCTACGCGGCGCTCGTCTCGGACACGGGCGCGCACGCCGAGACCGCGCAGCAGGCCGTCCAGCAGTCGTACGACGCCAACGCCGGCGACGAGTTTGTCACGCCGACGATTGTCGGCGACGCCGACGTGGGCCGCATCCGGAGCGGCGACGCCGTCATCTTCTTCAACTTCCGCGCTGATCGCGCCCGCCAGCTCACACGGGCCTTTGTGCAGCCAGACTTCGGCGACTTCGAGCGCTCCATCTGGCCGCACCCGCTGCACTACGTCACCTTCGCGGAGTACGAGAGCGGCCTGCCCGTCACCGACATCGCGTTCCCGGCCACCCTGGTCGAGACGCCGCTGGCGAAGGTCGTGGCGGATGCCGGGCTGCGCCAGCTCCACGTCGCCGAGACCGAGAAGTACGCCCACGTGACCTACTTCCTGAACGGCGGCCACGAGGAGGCGTTCCCAGGCGAGGACCGTGTGCTCGTTCCCTCGCCGAAGGTCGCCACCTACGACCTTCAGCCGACGATGAGCGCCGAGGGCGTGGCCGACAAGGCCATCGAGGGCATCGAGTCTGGGACGTACGCCCTGATCGCCCTGAACTTCGCCAACCCGGACATGGTCGGCCACACCGGCGTGCTCGACGCGGCCATCGTGGCCGTCGAGACGGTGGACTCGGCCATCGGGCGGATCTCCGAGGCGGCCCGGCAGGCGGGCTACTGCCTCGTGGTGACGGCTGACCACGGCAACGCCGAAGAGATGGTGGACGAGAAGGGCCGCCCAAAGACGGCGCACACCACCAACCCGGTCCCGGTGATCGTGGAGGGCGCGCCGGAGGTCACGGCGTTGGCGGACGGCGGGAAGCTCTCGGACGTTGCGCCGACGGTCCTGGAGTTGCTGGGGCTGTCCGCGCCGGCCGGCATGACGGCCCGGAGCCTGATCGAGCACGAGGCGTAGCAGCATGGCCGACCCCGAGTCTGGCAAGGGGCCAGCGCCCGACTCGCCGTTCAGCATCCCGGCGCCGCCTCCCGATCCGACGGACATGACGTCGATGCTCGGGCTGGTGGTGCTGAGCGCCGTCCAGATCCTGCGTGGCAGCGCCGGCGCCATCGCCTTGCGGGACGACTCCGGCCCGCAACTGAGCATCCGGGCCAGCTACGGTCTGTCCGACGAGGTGGTGGCGGCCCTGCACCCGCGCCTGGACGAGACGATCGTGGGCACGCTCGGGCAGGTTGGCGAGCAGGTCAGCCTGGCCTGGCGGGCGGCGGCGGCGTCCTGGGCGCAGCGCGAGCGGATCGCCCAGATCCTCGGGCTGCCGCTCACCGAGACCAGCGGCAAGGTCATCGGGGTCATCTACGTCTTTCGCCACCCGACGGCTGCCCGCTTCGAGCCGACCGACCTGGACGTGCTGAACATCTTCGCGCGGCAGGCCACCGCGACGATCCAGCAGGTGCGCCTGACGGCCGCTACGTTGGCTGAACGGCAGCGGCTGGAGTCGATGCAATCGTCGTTCGTGTCCATCGTCAGCCATGAGCTGCAAACGCCGGTCTCGATCATCAAGGCGTACGCCGGCACGCTGGCCCGCCCGGACGGCCCGTGGAGCCGGGACACGGTCATCCGGGTGGCCCACACCATCGAAGAGGAGTGCGACCGACTGTACCGGCTGATCAGCGACCTGCTGGACATCTCGAAGATCCAGGCCGGGCGGGTCGGCATGACCATCGGGCCGGTCGACCTGCCGGAGATGGCCGACACTCTGGCCGAGCGCAGCCGCCCGCGCTCGGCGGACCACCGTTTCGTGACGGACTTCCCGCCCGACTTCCCGGTCATTCGGGGCGACCGCGAGAAGCTGCGGCAGGCGCTCGGCAACCTGATCGACAACGCCATCAAGTATTCGCCGAGCGGCGGCAGCATCACCCTGGGCGGGCGCGCCGAGCGCGACCATGTGATCCTGTACGTGCGCGACCAGGGCATCGGCATCCCGCGCGACGAGCAGGGGCGCGTCTTCGAGCGGTTCCACCGGGTGGACACCCGCCTGAGCCGCTCGACGCAGGGTGTGGGGCTGGGCCTCTACATCACGCGGGTGATCGTGGAGGCGCACGGCGGGCAGATCTGGGTGGAGTCCGCGGGCGCGAACCAGGGGAGCACCTTCTACATCCGCCTGCCGCGCTGATCGCTGCCCTCACCCCAGCCCTCTGCCAGTGGAGAGGGAGTACACTGCCGGCGCAGCGCCGCCGTTGGCGCTGCTGACTCCCTGGGAGGATCTCCATGCTGACGATCAGTGCAGATCGGTTGACGAAGGTCGCGACGGACATCTTCCGCGCGGCTGGCGCTTCGCCTGAGAACACCGAGTGTGTCGTCTCGGCCCTGATCGGGGCGAACCTGGCTGGCCACGACTCGCACGGCATCCTGCGCATCCCGGCCTACGTCGCCGACATCAAGGCCGGCCGGCTGGATCCGAAGGCCAGCCCGGAGGTCGTCCACGAGGTCGGCTCGACGGCGATTGTCGATGGTGGCGCGACATTCGGGCAGGTGGGGGCGCGGTTCGCGGCGGACACGGCGGTAGCCAAGGCGAAGACGACGGGCATCGCGGCGGTCACGGCGCGCAACTGCCACCACACCGGGCGCATCGGCGAGTGGGCCGAGCGCGTGGCGGCGGCCGGGCTGGTCGGGTTCGCCACGACGGCGGGTATCCGTGGCCCGTACAGCACGGTGCCGTTCGGCGGCGCGAAGGGCGCGCTCGGCACCAACCCGCTGGCCTGGGCGTTCCCGCGCACCAATGGTCGCCCGCCGATCCTCCTGGACTACGCCACCAGCGCGGTGGCCCAGGGCAAGCTGCAGGTGGCCCGGGCCAAGGGCGCGCCGGTCCCGGAAGGCTGCATCATCGACAAGAACGGCAACCCGACGACCAACGTCGAGGACTACTTCGCCGGGGGCAACCTGCTGCCGTTCGCCGGGCACAAGGGGTACTCGCTGTCGGTGGTGGTCGAGCTGCTGGCGGTGGGGCTGAGCGGCGGCGCGATGGTGGCCGAGGGCACCCGTGGAAGCTGCTTCTTCGTGCTGGCGATGAGCCCGACGGCGTTCGTCTCCCAGGCCGACTTCGACGCCTACGTGGACAGCATCTCGGAGCGCATGACCGCGACCCCGCCGGCGCCGGGCTTCTCGCGGGTGCTGCTGCCGGGCGAGCCGGAGGCTTCGACGCGGGCCGAACGGCTGCAGGAGGGCATCCCGGTGGCCGAGCGGACCTGGGAGCAACTGGAGGAGACGGCCGGCGGCCTCGGCGTGAGCATCGGTTAGACTGCGTCCCGGGGGTTCTGGCGCTTGACGAGTGACCGGGGCGAAGGCCCTCATCTCGGGTCTCGAGGGAGGCCCTCACCCCCCCGGAAGGCCCTCACCCCCCGGCCCCCTCTCCCTGTGCGCGGGAGAGGGGGAGGAACGAAACTCTCGTGCGTCTCCCCCTCTCCCGCGCACAGGGAGAGGGGGCCGGGGGGTGAGGGCCTCCAACGTGACTTCTTCGCTGCCGTTGCTCTACACCGACCTGGCCGGCTGGTATCACCTGCTGGCGGCCCGCTCGACACGCTGCCGGAGCTGAGATCGGGGGGCGGCGACGTGGACGTGTTCACGGCGATCCGCCCCGCCCCGTAACGTAGGAGGCTACGCCAGCTTCGAGAGCAGCAGCCCCAGCTCGAACAGCAGGTACAGCGGCAGGCTGACCAGCGTCTGGTTCAGCGGGTCCGGCGTGGGCGTAATCATCGCGCCGACGATGAACGACAGGATCAGCGCGTACTTCCGGAAGCTCTTGAGCCGATCCGGGTTCAAGACCCGCAGCTTGGTCAGGAAGAACATCAGCAGCGGCGTCTCAAACGACAGGCCCATCCAGAAGAGCAGCGTCGTGACGGTGCCGATGTACTCGCTGAACGCCCACTTCACCTCCAGGCCCGGAATGTTCTCGGTGCCGAAGGTGAGTAAGAACTGAATGGCCACCGGGATCACCAGGATGTACCCGAAGAACAGGCCGATGGCAAACGAGGCCATCACCCCCGGGATCGCCATGTAGAGATACTTCTTCTCGTGGGGTAAGAGGGCCGGCAGGACGAACGCGATCACCTGATAGGTGATGACGGGAAGCGCCAGCACGGCGGCAACGATCAGCGCCACCTGGAAGTAGGTGACAAACCCTTCGCCGGGCTTGAAGAAGATCAGGTGGCCGGCGGCGGGCTGGCTGACGATGCTGATGACCGTCTGCGTGACTGAAGCTTCCGTGAGCCAGGGGATCGGCAGGGCCGAGATCACCAGGCCGACGGCCAGCGCCACCGAGCAGACGACGAGCCGGTTGCGGAGCTCCTCGAGGTGCTCCAGCATCGTCATGCCCTCTTCTTCCTCCTCGGGCGCATCGCCGAGCGGTTCGAGGGCCGACGTCGTGTCGGGGGGCGGGGGCGAAGCAGGAGGCAGCGCCGGCTCGTAGGGAACCGGCGCGACCGACGCTTCCGTTGTCGAGGAGGTTGACTGGACCGTCGCGCTGATGGCCGTCTCGCCGACGCCATCCGTCGCATGAGACGCCGTGCCATTGGTGGCAGGCGTCGCGCCGGTCGCGGCTCGTGGGTCTTCTGTCGGAATGCTCACGGTGAGTCCAGGTCAACCAGACGATGCATCTGCCTGACCGAGGTTAGTTCGCGTGCTCTTGCATGTAATCCATCGCGTCCTGAACGGTCAGGATCTTCGCAGCGTCCTCGTCCGAGATCTTCACCCCGAACTCTTCCTCGAGCGACATGATCAACTCGACCAGATCCAGCGAGTCGGCGTTCAGGTCGTCGATAAAGGAGGCCTCAGGAACGACGTCCTCTTCGTTGACGCTCAACTGGTCGGCGATGATCTTCTTCAGGCGAGCCTCGGGAGTCTGTGCCATGCGTTGTGCCCCTCCTCAAGTGGATAGGTCAAGGATTTGATGCCTTTGGCGGCGGGAGTGTACGCGATCAGGGGGTTTGCCTGCTCTCGGAGGCGATAGCGCTCCCGAGCACGCCGTTGACCAGTCGGGGCAATCCGTCATTCCCGAAGAGCTTCGCCAGCTCAATCGCCTCGTTGATTGCCACTTTGACTGGAACGATACCATGCTGGTAGCGGCACTCGTACAGTCCGAGTCTGAGGATGCTGCGGTCCACGGCGGACATCTGGCGCAGCGGCCAGGCGGGCGCGCGCTCCTGAAGCTCCTGGTCGAGCGCCTCGCGCTGGCGGAGGACGCCGCCGATCAGCTCGCGGGCGTAGGCCGTCACGTCCTCGGGCAGCGGACCGTGGACCGTCTCGGCGTCCTCGATGTCGACCGTGTGCTCGGGGGCGTCGAGGAACCGCGTCAGCACGGCCCCTGGCGCATGGCGGGCCAGATCGACCTCGTAGAGCACCTGGAACGCCAGGATGCGGGCCAGCCGCCGGCCGCTCCAGCCGGAGGCCGGGCGGTCGCCGCCGCGCTCGGCCGGCACACCCAGGCGCAGGTTGACCTGACCGCGCCCGGGGATGCTGACCACCCGCCCGTCGGCATCCGCGGGCGCCGCGCCGGCGGACGCCTCGGCATCCGGCGCAGCGCCCGCTGCCTCGTCAGGGGCCGCACTGGCCTCGGCGTCCGCTGCCTCGGCAGGGGCCGCGCTGGCCTCGGCCGGGGCCGTGCTGGGCTCGGCAGGCGTCGGCGCAGAGGCGGGCGGCTGGTCGGCGGACTCGGGGCTGCGGTCGTCGGGCATGGGGGTCCTGTCGTGCGGGTCGAGCGGCGGCGTCACGCCGTGGGCCGCTCGATGGGGCGATCTTCCTGGCGCGTGGCCCAGGACGCGAGATGGTCGCCGACGAAGTCGATGGTCACGGCGTTGGAGCGGACCGACCGGTCGGCGAGCAGGCTCAGATGGTAGGGGATCGAGGTGTGGATGCCCTCGACGCGCATTTCCCGCAAGGCGCGCGCCATCCGGTCAAACGCCTCGTCGCGGCTCTGGCCCCAGGTCATCACCTTCGCCAGCAGCGAGTCGTAGAACGGCGGCGTAAAGTAGCCCGCGTAGCAGTGGGAGTCCACGCGGACGCCAGGGCCGCCCGGCGGCAGCCAGGTCTCGATGACCCCAGACTCGGGCGCGAAGCCACGCATCGGGTCTTCGGAGGTCACGCGGCACTCGACGGCGTGGCCGCGCACCTGGACATCCGCCTGGGTGTATCCGAGCGCCTCGCCGGCCGCGACGCGCAACTGCTCCTTGACCAGATCGATGCCGGTCACCAGCTCGGTCACGCCGTGCTCGACCTGGATCCGGGTGTTCACTTCCATGAAGTAGAACTGACCGGACTCGTCGAGCAGGAACTCCATGGTGCCGGCGTTGCGGTAGCCGACGTGCGCCGCGCCCCGGGCGGCCTGCGCGCAGATCCGCTCGCGCTGCTCGGCGGTGAGGCTCGGGGAGGGGGCCTCCTCCAGCAGCTTTTGCCGGCGGCGCTGGAGGGTGCAGTCGCGCTCGCCGAGGGCCAGCGTCGTGCCGTGGTTGTCGGCCAGGAGCTGCACCTCGACGTGGTGCGCCCGCTCGACCTTCCGCTCCAGGTAGAGCGCGCCGTTGCCGAAGAAGCTCTGCGCCTCCATCTGGGCCAGCGGAAACTGGCGCATCAGGTCGCGCTCGTCCACGACAGCGCGGATGCCGCGACCGCCGCCGCCGGCCACGGCCTTGATCATCAGCGGGTAGCCGATCTGCCGTGCCAGGTCGATCGCGTCGTCCACGCGGTAGAGCGGATCGTCCGAGCCGGGGACCGTCGGGACGCCGGCCAGGGCCATCTGCTTGCGGGCCTGGATCTTGTCGCCCAGCAGCTCGATGACGCCGGGCGGCGGCCCGATGAAGGTCAGCCCGCACTGCTCCACGACCTCGGCAAGGTAGGCGTTCTCCGAGAGGAAGCCGTAGCCGGGGTGGACGGCGTCGCAGCCGGTCACCAGGGCCGCCGAGACGATGTTCGGGATGTTCAGGTAGCTGCGGTCGCTGGCGGCAGGGCCGACACAGACCGATTCGTCGGCCAGCCGGACGGCCAGCGACTCACGGTCGGCCTCGGAGTGGGCGACGACGACCTGGACACCAAGCTCGCGGCAGGCGCGGATGATCCGGACGGCGATCTCGCCTCGGTTGGCGACGAGGATCTTGCTGAACATGCTGGCTGGTGAGTGGCCGCGGGGCCTAGCTCATCACCAGGCCGCCGTCGACGTTCAGCGTCTGGCCGGTGATGTAGCGGGCGGCGTCCGATGCCAGGAACGCGACGGCCTCGGCTACGTCCTCTGGCTTCCCGATGTAGCCGAGCGGCGCCATGTTGAGGATCGCCTTGCGGGCCTCCTCGCTGACGCCGGTCCAGATGTCCGTCTCGATGAAGCCGGGGGCCACCGCGTTGACGGTGATGCCGCGCGAGGCGACCTCGCGGGCGACCGACCGCGTGAAGCCGATCATGCCGGCCTTGGAGGCGGCGTAGTTGGACTGGCCGGCGTTCCCGAGCAGCCCCGACACCGACGTGATATTGACGATCCGGCCGGACCGCTGGCGCACCATCCCCCGCAGCACGGCCTTGGTCACCAGGAACGTGCTCTTGAGGTTGGTGTCGATGACGGCGTCCCAGTCCTCTTCGGACATCCGCATCAGGAGGGTGTCCCGCGTGATGCCGGCGTTGTTGACCAGGATGTCGATCTGCCCGAACGCCTGGAGCGTCGAGGAGACCAGTCGGTCTACGTCGGCCTGCACGCCGACGTCGCCGGCCACGGCCATCGCGTGCGCGCCGCCGCCCTTCAGCTCGCCCAGGACGTCCTGCGCGGCCTCGTGGTTGCTCTTGTAGTTGAAGGAGACCTTCGCGCCGGCCTGCGCCAGACGGATCGCCACGGCCCGGCCGATGCCCCGCGAGCCGCCAGTGACCAGCGCAACCTTGCCGTGCAAGCTGGTCAGAAGGCGTGGAGCCGGCGCCGGCTTCGGCATGATCGAATCCAGAAACTGGTCGCCGTTGGTGGACATGGCGCGCTACCCCTCCCGTGCCCTGCTGGCTGCCTGGTGTTCTCGCCCATGCAGCAGTCCGGGCCAGCGTGGCCCGGCATCGCGCTCATGGGACAAGGCGTGCAGCCTGTCTCAGGCCGCTGACCGCGTATCGGCCTGGCGTGCCTGCTCGGCCTGGACCCCTACTCGGCCTGGAGCCGCTTCTCCTTGATGGTCAGCACCTGGTGGCCGTTGTAGGTGCCGCAGGACGGGCAGACGACGTGCGTCAGCTTCTTCTGATTGCACTGCGGGCAGTCCATCAGCGTGGGCAGGGTGATGGCGAGGTGGTGGCGGCGATGGCCGCGATGCATGCGGCTGACCTTCTTCTTTGGCAGGGCGCCCATGAGCGTGCTCCTTCGGTGTGCAGGGGTCGATGAGTGTTCGGGTGCGAATGATACCGTCTACGCGACGGAAGCTATGAGCCTGGGGGAAGCTGCGCTTTGAGCAACTCACCCAGGCGGCTCAGTTGTGGGTTGTCCGAGAGGGGCGCGTCGTCCCCGTCGCAGGCGCACGCGCCTGCGCTAAGCTCCGCCCCGCACTGTGGGCAGAGGCCGGGGCAGTCCGGGCGGCAGAGTGGCTGGAGCGGTGTCTGCACCACGATGTCCTGGCGGAGGCTTTCGGTCAGGTCAAGCTCGTGGTTGGCGGTCAGGCGCGGCGCCTCGGGATCGGCCTCGATGTTGACCGGCGTGCCGGTGACGATGTTGAGGCAGGGCAGGAACTCCTCGCTCAACTCGCTCTGGATCGTGTCACGGGCTGGCTCCAGACACCGGCCGCACTCCTGCTCGATGTCGACGGAGTAGCGGGCCTCAGCCAGAATCCCGTGGTTGGTGCGGGTGAGCTTCAGCGTGCCGACAATCGGGCTGACGAGCCCGAGTTCCTCGGCCAGAAGCGGCTCGTCCTCGTCCAGGCGATACGAGCGACTCGTGCCGACGGGAGCTTGCAGCAGTTGCGCGACATTCTCCCCGATCATCTCGGCACCTCAAAGTTGTTCAAGAGCGGGTCTCGCGCGAGCACGGGAGCGAGGCTCGTCACGCTCGGTTGCGAGCACAAAAAGAGCGGCTGCGGGCAGCCGCCTCTCGAAGTATACGCGGCGTTTGGTGGTAGGAACAACATACCGTGCTGGGGCTGATGGCCGGTGTGCTGGGCGGCACAGCGAGGGTGTTGGGACCAGAACCGCAGCTCGGGGTCGGGGGTTGAAACCCCCGCCTACCGTCGTGCTGTCGCTGCGCGACGCCTCCCGTGCTCGACGGCCACCCCGCCCAACGTCGCGGAGCGACTGAATGACTGTAGCCGGGGGCTTCAGCCCCCGACAGATCACGGCTACACTGAGGAACGACCGATGAGAGCGGTGTGGAGAGAGTCATGCGTACGTTCTGCGTCGAGCTGGGGACTGGGGTTGACCTGCACGGGCAGGATCCGACGAAGGCCGCTGTGCGGGCCGTTCGGAATGCGTTTCAGCATGTCTCGTTGCCGGGGTTGCGGCAGGTGGCTGGTGTGACGGATATGTCCACGGTGATGGTGGATGTGACCATCGGCGCGCCGCCGGAGACCGGCCCGGTGGATGTGGAGCAGGTCAAGGCCCAGTTCCCGATTGGGACGGTCAACGTAATGGTGCAGCCGGGCGGCCTGCTGCCGGTCGGCGAGGCGTTCCGGCCGGAGTTTGGGGACCGCATCGACGCGATCCTGATGGTCAACGCCGCGATTGTGGTCCGCGTGCCGTAAACTGGGCGGTATTGGGAACCGCTGCCCCTGTGCGGTGCGCGCTCGGGCCGCCGGCGATCTCTGCTACGAGGCCACTTGTGGACAAGTTGACGTGCGCGGACCTGTACGCCGCCCGGGATGAGCCCACATCGGATCGACGGGTCCGCTGGCGGATTGCCATCTGTGCGGCCGCGCTGTTCGCTGGTCTTCTGGTGGCCTTGCTGCCCGTGCCGTACGTCACCGACGGCTCTACTACGCAGTCTATCGCCATCGCACTGTCCGTTCCATCATCCCCGCATCTGCTCTGGGTACGGTCCGGCGTCAGTCCCATCGCCCACTTCATCATGGCGGGCATCAACACCGCCGATGAAGTCCTCTTCGTTGCCGGATTGACCTTCCTGGTCGGGCTGGCGTTCCAGTTGCCGGGCTGGCCGGCCGTGCTTGTACGTCTGGAGATCACGAGTAGACGAACGTTGGAGCGGTCACGACGATACCTGCTGCTGGGGACGGTGATCGTCGCGGCGCTGGTGACGCCGAGCACTGATCCGCTGTCGATGATGCTCGTAGCCGTGCCGCTCTACCTCTTCTACGAGGCCGGGCTGCTGCTGGCAAGACTCATTCCGGCTGGCAGCGTCGGGGCCGTAGGTCAAAGCAGTTGATGAGCAGGCCCGTCATTGATCCGCCCGAAGACGTCACGTCGATGAACGAGCTAACGCGGGATGCACTCCGACGCGTCCTCATCTGCCTGGGCAGCTACCTGGTGGCGTTCGTCCTGGTATGCTGGCCGATTCCACGCGGGTGGGACCAACACTCGCTTGCAGGCGATCTCCTTCAGGTGCTCTCTACGGTCTGGTTTGTCATCTCACACGATTCTCAAGAAGAATGGCTACGGGCGTACGTGTACGTCGCCGCTGTCTCCGCGCTGGCCATGGCACAGCCAGTCCTTATCGCGCAGATCCTGGGACTCGTCATCGCACTCGGGAATGCGAGGGGCCGGTTCCGTCGATGGGGTACGGCAATAGGCCTAACTGTCGCCTTCGTCTTCGGAGCGGCCTTCGCCTTCATCATCGTGGTTCCCATTCTCGCTGCGCATGTGAGTTGGAACCATGACCTGAATCACTGGCGATACCGCATGTCGATGACCAGTCTCGGGATCCTTGGCCTCCACCTGGTATGTCTTAGTGGGGTAGCAGTTCAACTGCCATTCTGGGTACGCACACTCGGGGGCATGGAGGTGGTCGGGATGGAACGACTCACGAAGCTGCGCCCGTACGCCTTGCTGGTCGCCGTCATTCTGGCGGCGCTGGCTACGCCGACGCCTGACATCCTGACGATGCTGGTAGTCGCCGCGCCGCTCTACCTCTTCTACGAGGCCGGGCTGCTGCTGGCGCGCCTCTTCCCCACCCGGGCCTGACCCGTTCTTCTCCTCGCTCTCATGCGAGGTGGAGGGGTTGGGGAGAGGGCACCCAGCGCAAAAGGGAGCGGGTGCGTCTCGCGTGACACACCCGCCCCCTCTGACAGCTCTTGACTGAGAACTGACGACTGATAACTCGCCCCTACGCGGGCTGGTCCTCCCGCAGCTCGGCCATGTCGATCGGGCGCTCCGACCGCGCCAGCAGCTGCGGCGTCTTGCCGTTCTTGATCACGTCCGCCGTGATGATGCACTTGCGGATGTCGTTGCGCGACGGGATCTCGTACATCACGTCGAGGAGCACTTCCTCGATGATCGTCCGCAGACCGCGTGCGCCCGTCCGCAGCTCCAGCGCCTTCTCGGCCGCCGCCTCGAGGGCGTCGTCCTGGAACACCAGCTCGACCTTGTCCAGCGAGAGGAACTTGGAGTACTGCTTCGTGATCGCGTTGCGCGGCTCGGTCAGGATGCGCATCAGATCCTCCTTCAGGAGCGGATCGATGCTGACCGTGACCGGCAGGCGGCCGACGAATTCGGGGATCAGCCCGTACTTGAGCAGGTCGTCCGAGGTCAGCGAGCGGTAGATCTCCGCCAGGTCGGCGTCGGTGCGGCGCTCGCTGTTGAAGCCCATCATCCGCTTGGAGCCGATGCGGGATCCGACGATCTGCTCCAGCCCCTCGAACGCCCCGCCGCAGATGAACAGGATGTTCGTGGTGTTGATCTGGATGAAGTCCTGGTGCGGGTGCTTGCGGCCACCCTGCGGCGGCACGTTCGCAACGGTCCCCTCGATGATCTTGAGGAGCGCCTGCTGCACGCCCTCGCCCGAGACGTCACGGGTGATCGACGGGTTGTCACCCTTGCGGGCGATCTTGTCGATCTCGTCGATGTAGACGATGCCACGCTCGGCCCGCGCGATGTCGAAGTCGGCGGCCTGGATCAGCCGGAGCAGGATGTTCTCGACATCCTCGCCGACGTAGCCCGCCTCGGTCAGGGCCGTGGCGTCCGCGATGCAGAACGGCACGTCGATGATCCGCGCGAGGGTCTGCGCCAGCAGGGTCTTGCCACAGCCGGTCGGTCCGACGAGCAGGATGTTGCTCTTCTGCAGCTCGACATCGTCGACCTGCATGCCCGCGCCGACGCGCTTGTAGTGGTTGTAGACCGCCACGGACAGCACCTTCTTGGCGCGGTCCTGGCCCACTACGTAAGCATTGAGCTGCTCGTAGATCTTCTTCGGGGTCGGCAGCTTCGCCATCGGCACCTTGGCCTTGGTCGGCGGGGCTGACTCCTCGTCGATGATCTCTCGGCAGAGATCGACGCACTCGTCGCAAATGTAGACGGCGCCAGGACCGGCAATCAGCCGCCGAACCTGGTCCTGACTTTTACCGCAGAAGGAGCAATGGTACTGACCGCGAGCGCCGCGGGTGTTCGCCATCCCCTCAAACCCCCTTGACCGTCGTCGCCCAACCGGACGACGCCGCGCGGCCTGACGGGGCGCACGCCCAGGCAGACCGCGGCGTCACGGCTCGTGGCACCGACCGAGAATTCATGATGCGGCGCCGTCCGCGCCACCCGAGCCGGTCGACACCGGCGTGGTTCCGATGATCTCGTCGACCAGCTTGTATTCCTTGGCTGCCTCCGCGCTCATGAAGAAGTCGCGGTCCATATCGCGGGCCACCTGCTCGATGTCCTGGCCGCTGTGGAACGAGATGATCTCCTTGAGGCGCTGCTGCAGCCGGAGGATCTCCCGGGCGCGGATCTCGATGTCCGCGGCCGTGCCCTCGAAGCCGCCAGCCGCCTGGTGGATCATGATCGTGGAGTTCGGCAGCGAATAGCGCTTGTTCTTCGCGCCGCCACAGAGCAGCACCGCGCCCATCGACGCGGCCATCCCGACGCACGTCGTGGAGACGTCCGGCTGGATCAGCTGCATCGTGTCGTAGATCGCCAGCCCGGCGTTGACGTAGCCGCCGGGACTGTTGATGTACAGGGTGATGTCCTTGTCCGGGTCCTCGCGGGCCAGGAACAGGAGCTGCGCGATGATCAGGTTGGCAATCTGGTCGTCAATGCCGGTGCCCAGGAAGATGATGCGCTCCTTGAGCAGCAGCGAGAAGATGTCGTACGCCCGCTCACCCCGGTTCGTCTGCTCGATGACCATCGGCACGACCTGGTCGATCGTGCGGTCAAGCTGAGCCGACGAGAGGGTCAGGGGCGGCGCCACGCTGTCCCGCATATCCGCACCGAGCCACGAGATCTCCGGGGCCGGTGCGACGCGAGGATGGGACAGGAAACGGAGATGTGGGGTCATGCGGATGTGTCTCCAGAAGCGTCGCGGGGCTTGCCCTCGGCGTCTGAGCCGGCGCCTTCGACTGCCTCAGCCTCGGCCAGTTCGGCCTTGAGCTCCTCGACAGTCTCTTCCACCAGCTCGTCGATCTCGACCGCGTCAACCGCGTCGTCGACCGGATCAGCCAGCACCACGTCGTCGGCGGCCTCCTCGAGGGCCTGCGCCTCGGCGGCGGCCTCGGCCTCCAACGCGGCAAAGTCAACGCCGCCAACGGTCTCCAGCAGGAAGCGGACGGCTCGATCGCGCCGCATGGACGCCGCCATGCGCTCTCGGACCATCGGATTCCGCATCGAGTCGCGAATCAGCCGGCGGCTTTCGTTGGAATCGTCCAGCGAAAGGGTCAGCTGCTCGCGGATCTCGTCGTCGGTGACGTCGATACCCTCAGCCAGGGCCACTGCGTTCAGAACTTCACTCCGTCGGACGCTTCGCTCAGCCTGGGCCATCATCTCAGCCCGGAACTGCTCCTCCGTCTTCTGAGTGAAACGAAGATACGTCGACAACGGGATGCCCTGGCGCTCCATGTTCTGCGCGAGCTGCTGAACCTGGCGTCCGGCCTCTTCCTCGACAAGCTGCGGCGGGAGGTCTACGGAGGCCTGCTCGACCACCGCGTTGACGACCTGCTCCTCGTGGGCCATCCGCCGCTCGTGCTCCTCGCGGGCGCTCAGGTTCTCGCGGATGGCGCCGCGCAGAGCGTCCATCGACTCGAACTCGGTCCCGACGACGGAGGCGAAATCGTCGTCCAGCGGCGGCAGGATCTTGGCCTTGACCCAGTTGACCGTGATGGTGAACTCGGCGTCCTGGCCGGCCAGCTCGGTGTTGCGGTGATCCTCAGGGAGCTTGAGGGTGTAGGTCTTGGTCTCCTCAGGCTGCTGCCCGACGAGCGCCTCGGCGAAGCCCTCGGCCGGCTGCGGCCCCTCCGGGTCCACGACGTACTCGGCGTCCTTGCTCTCCATGATCGTCGTCTCGCCGGCCCTGGCGAGGATGTCGATGGAGATGCGGTCCGTCAGCTCGACGGCTCGCTCGGCCGGCTCGAACGTCGCGTTCGACTCCTGGAGCCGCGAAACGACGCGGTCCACCTGCTCGTCGGTCACCTCGGCCGGGGTGGCCTCGATGCTCAGGGACTTGTAGTCCCCAAGCTCGACCTTCGGCTGGACGGGGACCGTCGCCTTGACTTGCAGCGGCTGGGTGCTCACGACCTCCAGGCTCGGCCGCGCGACCATCTTGAGCTCTTGCTGCTTGACGGCGTCCTCGACCACCTGGGGAACCAGTTGCTCGACGGCATCCTCTACCAGCGCCTCGCGGCCAACCATCCGCTCGACGAGCGCCCTGGGCGCCTTCCCCTTGCGGAAGCCCGGCACGTTGATGCGCTGCACGATGCGGCGGTACGCCTGGTCGACAGCACGCTCCAGCCGCTCGTCCTCAACTTCGATATCCAGGACGACCTGGCTGTTCTCGATCTCTTGCGCGGCCACCTTCACCGGCGGTCTTCCTCCTCGAAGCGACTCTTGAACGCGCGCAACAGCAGTTGACACGGTCACCGTCGCAGTGGGCGCCCTGGTCGGAAAAATACGGGAGCGTTCGGGCCTTCAAGCGCCAGGGCCGGGCCGCGTTCGGCCCGTCGATCCGATCTGGTCTCTCCCAGGATTGATTCTAGGCCGTGCCAGATAGGCCGGGCAAATCTCCAACCTGCAGTTTTCGTCAGAACGTCACCCAGTGTGACCCGCGATCGCGGCGAGCAGAGGAGTCGTTCCAGCGTCCTTCAACGTGCTGCCGCGCTCGCAGTTGCGGCAGGGAGCGAAAACTCTCGGGCCGGCAGAGCCGTACCCCGAGGATACCACTACCAGGCGAACTGACGCTCCAGAAACTTGCGGCCGAAGTGCAGGACAATCGGCGCGCCGTGCGGGCAGACGGCCGGCGTGGCGGCGCGGCTGAGCTGATCCAGCAGGCGAGTCGCTTCGGGCAGGGTCAACTGGCGGCCCCGGCGGATCGCCGAGCGGCAGGCGAGGCGGATCAGCAGCCGCTCGCGCCAGTCGTCGCGCTGGTCGGACGCCTCCTCCAGGACTTCCTCAAGGGTGGCCCGCTGGGTGGCGTCGGGGACGTCCGGGGTGGAGCGGATCAGGAAGCTGTGGCCGCCGAACCGCTCGCAGGAGAAGCCGAGCGCTTCGAGCGCCGCCAGCCGATCCCCGATGATCTCGGCGCGGCCGGGCGGCATCTCCATGACGATCGGCTCCAGCAGGTACTGGGCGTTGGCGGCTGCGCCCGCGTCAGCGCCACCGTCCTCGGCGTCGAGCGCAACCTGGGCGGCGTAGCGGGCGCTCAACTGCTCGTAGATGATGCGCTCGTGGGCGCGGTGCTGATCGACCACGTAGAGGCCGCCGCGCCCCTCGGCCAGCAGGACGGTGTTGCCGTGCTGGCCGATCAGCTTCAGCCCCAGCGTCGGTGTGGCGGCGTCAAGCTCCCAGAGGCCCGGGCCGCGTTCGGCCGCCAGGGTGCCCCGCCGGGAGGGCGTCGGCAGCTTGTACTGGGTGGCTGCCAGCGCAAAGTCCTGCTCGTCGTCC
Organism: Chloroflexota bacterium; assembly: GCA_020850535.1. Classification (NCBI taxonomy): domain Bacteria; kingdom Bacillati; phylum Chloroflexota; species Chloroflexota bacterium. The sequence goes on along the minus strand of JADZEM010000043.1, from coordinate 8,867 downwards.
GGGCGGCGCGGACTTCGGCCGATCACGTCCTTGACGGCGTCACTCACCGCCGCCGCGAGGTCCGCTTCCCAGAGCAGCTTGACCTCGGCCTTCGACGGATGGACGTTCACGTCCACCGCGCCCGGCGGCACCTCGACGTACAGCACGACAATCGGGTGGCGGCCCGGCGGCAGCAGTGGACGGTAGGCCGCTTCGAGCGCCTGCTGCAACACTGGCACGGCCACCCAGCGCCGGTTCACGAAGACGATGCAGGACTGCCGGTTTGGACGGCTGAGGCCCGGGGCGCTGACGTAGCCAGTCAGCCGGCCTGCCCCCACCGTTCGCTCGGGCAGCGGCAGCAGGCACGCCGCCACCTCTGGCCCGAGCACCTCGGCGAGCGTCGTCTCCAGCCGGCCGCTCCCGCTGGTCTTGAGCGACGCGTGGCTGTCCAACGTCAGGGCGAAGCGGACCTCCGGGCGGGCCAGGGCGTAGCGGCGGACCAGCTGGCTGATGGCGGACGACTCGACGCGCGGGTTGCGGGTGAACTTCAGGCGGGCCGGGATCGGCTGGAACAGGTTGCGGACCCAGACAGTCGTGCCGCGCGGCCGGCCCCGCGTGCCGCGTCGCTGGACCTTCCCCGCGCGAATCCCAACCGTCACGGCGCGGCCATCGTCGTCCACGCTGCTGGCGACGTCCACCTCGGCCACGGCGGCGATGCTCGGGAGCGCCTCGCCTCGGAAGCCGAGCGTGGCGATCTCCAGCAGGTCGCGCACGTCGTCGATCTTGGAGGTGGCGTGGCGCTGGAACGCCAGCTCAAGCTGATCCGGGGCGATGCCGTGGCCGTCGTCGGCCACGCGGATCAGGGTGAGGCCGCCGCCCTCGATGTCGATGCGGATATCCGCGGCCCCGGCGTCCAGCGAGTTGTCGATCAGCTCCTTGACGACCGAGACCGGCCGCTCGACGACCTCGCCGGCTGCGATCCGCTCCGCGATCTCGGGAGGGAGGACGCGGATGCGGGGCGGCCCGGGCACGCCCGACGGGGCCGGCTCGATCACCGATCCTCCGGTTGTGGCAGCCCGCCGTTCGCCAGGCTGGAGAGCCAGTCACGCCAGGGCACCGCCGCGCGGGCGTCGGTTTGCCAGCGGTGCAGCAGGTTGAGGGCCTGGAGCGGGGTCAGGTTGCCGAGATCGAGGCCAAGCAGGTGGGCGAGCAGTTGGCGGGCGGCCGGGGAGATCCCGTCTGTCGGTGTCGGAGCGGCCTCAGCACCCAGCGCCGAGGGAACCTCACCCCTTGCGGCCGGGGAGACCTCACCCCCCCAGCCCCGCTGCGCGGCGCAACTATCGGCTCCGCCGGCATCATCTCCGGCGCGGAGAGGGGGGAGGGTATTCGCCAGGTAGTCATCATGCTCCAAAGGGCGCTCAGCGGCACTTGTGAGGCTGCCCGCTCCATCCTGCGGCATCGAAAAGTGAGCCGCAGGCTGCCAATCCTCCCCCTCTCCGCGCCGATCTGGAGAGGCGGCGAAGCCGAGAGGCTCCATCGTTCGTGGAAGAGGAGGCTGGGGGGTGAAGTTATCCCTCGTGGCTGGCGGGGTGAGGTCATCCTGGCTGTCTTCTGGCCGCAACGCCACCGGCCCGTCGTCCGACAGCAGCGGGTCGGACCAGCCGGCCTCGCGGAGGGCCAGCAGGGCCGCCGCACGCTCGGTGACGCTGGCCGGCAACCCGGCCAGCCGGGCGACCTGGACGCCGTAGCTGCGGTCGGCGGCCCCCGGCTGCACGCGGTAGAGGAACGCCAACTGGCCGTTGCGCTCGTCCACGGCGACCGTCACGTTGCGGACCGCCGAGAGCGACTCTGCGAGCGTCGTCAACTCGTGGAAATGGGTGGCGAAGAGCGTCCGCGCGCCGACCTCGTCGTGCAGGTGCTCCAGCACCGCCTGCGCGATGCAGAGGCCGTCGTGGGTGCTGGTCCCCCGCCCGACCTCGTCCAGCACCACGAGGCTGCGCGGCGTGGCCTGCCGCAGAATGCTCGCCGTCTCGGCCATCTCGACCAGGAAGGTGCTGGCGCCGGCCGTGAGATCGTCTTCGGAGCCGATGCGCGTGAACAGCCGGTCGGCCAGCCCGATGTGCGCTTCGTCGGCTGGCACGAACGAGCCGACCTGCGCCAGCAAGACCACCAGCGCCACCATCCGGAGATAGGTCGACTTGCCGCCCATGTTCGGGCCGGTCACGATCAGCAGCCGGCCGTGACCTGTCGCGCCGCCGGGCATGCTTCCGACGCCATCACCCGCGACGGCCGCCCCGCCGACGCGGCAGTCGTTCGGGACGATGTCGCCGCCGGGCAGCATCGCCTCCAGCACGGGGTGTCGGCCTCCACGGATCGTCAGTTCGTCGTCGTCCACGAAGTGGGGGCGACACCAGCCACGGTCGGCCGCCACGTCCGCCAGGGCGGCCAGTACGTCGAGATCGGCCACCGCCTCCACGCTCTCGACCACCGGCGCGGCCTGCTCGGCGATCTTGCGAAGCAGCGCCTGGAACAGCTCCGTCTCCAACTCCTCGACGCGCGTCTCGGCCGTCAGGATCAGCGCTTCACGCTCTTTCAGCTCCGGCGTGACAAAGCGCTCGGCCGAGACCAGCGACTGCCGCCGCTGGTAGTCGGCGGGCACGGCTGCGAGGTTCGGGCGCGTGACCTCCAGGTAGTAGCCAAAGACCCGGTTGAACCCGACCCGCAGCGAGCGGATGCCGGTTCGCTCGCGCTCGCGGCGCTCGAGCTGGGCCAGCCAGTGCCGGGCTTCGGCCATCCCGTCCACCAGATCGTCAAGCTCGCGGCTGTGGCCCGGCCGGATGATGCGCGGGCCGCCAGGATCGGCCAGGGTCTGCTCGACGGTCTCGGCCAGCTTCGGGCAGGCGTCGATGGCCTCGGCCAGCGCGGCGAGCAGCCCGCCGGCCTGGACGTCCTCGCCAAGCTCGGCCGGCAGCCCTGGCAGCAGCCGCAGCGCGCCGGCCAGCACCATCACCTCGCGGGGTGTGGCCGTCGCCTGCCGGATCCGCCCGATCAGCCGTTCGAGGTCGCCCAGGCGGGCCAGGATGCCACGGAGGCGTGCCCGCCGCTGCCCGTCCTCCATCAGCCGCTCGACGGCGTCCAGCCGCGCGTCGAGACGCTCGCGGTCCACCAGCGGCTGCCCGAGCAGGCGACGCAAGCGGCGGGCGCCCATCGGGGTGCGGGTACGGTCGACGGCGTGCAGGAGGCTGCCGCGCGACTGCCCGTGCCGGGCGGTGCGGGTCAATTCGAGATTCCTGCGCGTGACCGGGTCGAGGGCAAGGTGCGACCCGACGAGGTACGCGGTCGGCTCGCGGAGGGAGGCCAGCAGCCGGTGATCCATCTCGCCGACGTAGCCGACCAGCGCCCCGAGCGCGCCGAGGGCCGGCGAATCGGCGACCAGCCCGTAGCCGTCCAACGACCCGACCCTGAACAGGCGGCGCAGCGCGTCGGTGGCGGCGCCCGCTTCGAAGCGGGCCGGCGGGAGCGTGGTCGTGTGGCCCGGCAGCGGGACGCCGCCCGCCCGCCCGAACGACGCCCCCTCTATGATCAGGCACTCGGCCGGCGCGAGCCGCTGCAGCTCGGCCGAGAGCAGCACATCGGTGTGCGGTCCGTCACCCTCGACAACGGTCGTCTGTAGCTCGCCGGTCGTCACGTCGGCGGCGGCCAGCCCGACGCCCCACTTTCCCTGGGCCAGCGCGACAATCAGGTTGTTCTCGTGCGGCGAGACCAGGCCCGGCTCGGCCACGGTGCCGGGCGTCACCACCCGGGTGACGGCCCGCTCGACCAGCCCCTTGCCCGGCTCGCTGACCTGATCGCAGATGGCGACGTGGTAGCCTGCCGCGATCAGCTTCCCGATGTGCGGGGCGGCGCGGTGGATCGGGACGCCGGCCAGCGCCACCCGATCCCCACGGCTCAGCTCACGCGAGGTCAGCGTGATGTCGCAGACGCGGGCCACAATGGCGGCGTCGGCCTCGAACGTCTCGTAGAAGTCGCCAAGCTGGAACAGCAGCACGCGGCCCGGGTGCTGCCGCTTGAGGGCATCGTACTGGGCGCGGACCTGGCTCACCTTGACGCCGTCCGCCTCGTTGGCGGCGTCGGCGCGCTTCGCTGCCGTGCGCGACTTCTGGGGCATAGGAGTCGGGATTGTACCTCAGGCCCGCTGCTCCTCCTCCTTGAAGAAGGCGCGAAGCTCGGCGTACGTCTCCTCGGGGGCCTCCTCGGCCAGGAAGTGCCCGCTGTCGATGCCCCGACCGCGCACGTCGGTGGCCCACTCACGCCAGATCGCCAGGTGGTCGAAGCCCGGCTGCGAGCCGCGCGCCCCCCAGAGCACCAGCAGCGGGCACCTGATGTGCTGCTTGCCCCGGTCTACCCCGTCGTGCTCCAGGTCGATGGTCGTGCCGGCCCGGTAATCCTCGCAGATGGCGCGGATGGTGTCCGGGTTCTGGTAGCAGCGCCAGTAGTCGGCGCGGGCCTCCGGGTCCCAGAAGCTGTTCGGGCGACGCGCGAAGAAGACCTCTGGGGCGGCGTTGATGGCGCGCTCCGGCATGTCGGCCGGCTGCGGCAGGAAGAACCAGTGCCACGTCCGCATGCCGAACTGGAAGTCGGCGCGGGCGTACTGTTCGATGGTCGGGATGATGTCGAGCACGGCCAGCTTCTTGACCCGCTCCGGGTGATCGAGCGTCAGGCGGTAGGAGACGCGAGCGCCCCGGTCGTGGCCGGCCAGGAAGAACGAGTCGAAGCCAAGCTGCCGCATCACCTCGACCTGATCGCGGGCCATCGCGCGCTTCGAGTAGGGGGCATGGTCGTCGGTGTAGGGCGGCTTGGTCGAGTCGCCGTAGCCACGGATGTCGGCGGCCACCACCGTGAACTCTTCGGCCAGCCTGGGGGCGATCCGGTGCCACATGACGTGGGTCTGCGGATTGCCGTGGAGCAGCAGCAGAGGCGGGCCGCTCCCACCATGGCGGACGCGGATGGTCGCCTCGCCGGTGTCGATGGTGGTGAGCGTGAATCCCTCGAACATGGCGCGTCCTCCAACGGACCGGTCCGTCCGACCTGTCAGCTTCGTCTGATCGGCGTGCCCGGCTACGATACAGGGCCAGTGCTGCCGATACCAGCGGCGGCCAGCGAGCGTCAGGGCTGGACTCGGCCGGCCACGGCTCGACTCCGAATGGTGCGAGGGCCGCCGTGCGCGACCGCTCGCGGGGGACACGATGAGCGACGGCCGGTCGAGCGTGAACGTCGAAGAGGTCGACGTCCAGACGTTGCAGGCGTGGATGCGCGACGGCAAGGTCACATCCCGAGGGGTTGTCGAGGCGTACAGCGCGCGGATCGCCGAGTTGGACGGGCGGCTGCACTCGGTGCTGGAGCTGAACCCTGACGCCCTGGCCATCGCCGACGCGCTCGACGCCGAGCGGGCGGGCGGCAACGTGCGCGGGCCGCTCCACGGCATCCCGATCCTGCTCAAAGACAACATCGATACGGCAGACGGGATGGAGACGACGGCCGGCTCGCTGGCGCTGCTCGGGCACCGGCCGCCCCAGGACGCGACCGTCGCTGCGAAGCTGCGAGCGGCCGGGGCGATCCTGCTCGGCAAGACCAACATGAGCGAGTGGGCCAACTTCCGGTCGACTCGGTCGGCCAGCGGCTGGAGCGGGCGCGGTCGCCAGTGCCGCAACCCGTACGCCCTGGACCGCACGCCGGGCGGATCGAGCAGCGGCTCGGGCGTCGCGCCGGCCGCCAGCCTGTGCGCTGCCGCCATCGGCACCGAGACCAACGGCTCGATCGTGTCGCCGGCCAATGCCAGCGGCATCGTCGGGATCAAGCCGACCGTCGGGCTGACCAGCAGGGCGGGCGTCATCCCGATCTCACACACCCAGGACACCATCGGGCCGCTGGCGCGGACGGTGACCGATGCGGCCATCGTGCTTGGTGCGCTTGTCGGCCTTGACCCGCGCGACAGCGCCACCGAGGCGAGCGCAGGCAGGGCGCATGCTGACTACGCCCAGTTCCTCGACACGAACGGGCTCAAGGGTGCGCGCATTGGCGTGGCCCGCGGCGTCTACTTCGGCTACAGCGAGCACACCGATGGGCTGGTCGAGGCGGCCATTGAGGTGATGCGCGCGTGCGGCGCGACCATCGTCGACCCGGCCGACATCCCGACGGCCAGGGAGATGGCCCAGCCGGAGGCCGGCCGCGAGGTGCTGCTCTACGAGCTGAAGGCGGACCTGAACGCCTACCTCGCGGAGCGCGGCCACCCGACGATGCGGACCCTGGCCGACCTGATCGCCTTCAACGAGGCGCACGCATCCGAAGAGATGCCGTACTTTCGTCAGGAGCTGTTCGAGAAGGCGGAGGAGAAGGGGCCGCTGACCGACTGGCGCTACCAGGAGGTGCTGGCCCGCAACTTCCGGCTCTCGCGCGACGAAGGCCTGGACGCCGTGCTGGACGGCCTGGAGCTGGATGCACTGATCGCGCCGACCGGTTCGCCGGCAGCGGTGACCGACCAGATCAACGGCGAGAAGCGCCTGGGTGGCAGCTCAACGCCGGCCGCGCTGGCCGGCTACCCGCTGATCAGCATGCTGGCGGGGTACACGCCGTTCGGGCAGCCGGTCAACCTGACGCTGATGGGCCGCGCCTGGAGCGAGCCGACGCTGATCCGGATCGCCTACGCGCTGGAGCAGGCGCTGCCGCCGCGCCGCCCCCCGACGTACCTTCCCACGCTCGCGCTGCCGTAGCCACGTAGTCAGGGGCAAGAGCGCTGGCACGGTTCTTGGATAACTTCGGACGGACACCACTCTCGCCTGAGGTCGCCATGACCACCAGCGCCGCGCACTCCGACCAGGCTCTGCCGCGCAAACTCGTGCTCGTCGTGGAAGACGAGCTAGACATCCGCAGCACCGTGGCGCAGGCGCTGCTCGACGAAGGGTACGAGGTCGCGACGGCCTCGAACGTGCCGGACGCCCTCGCGCGGATCCGCGAGCGTCGGCCGGACGCCATCCTCTGCGACATCATGCTGCCGCAGTCGGATGGCCGGCAGTTGATCCGTGCGTGCCGCGCCGATCCGGCCACCAGCAGCATCCCGATCCTCGTGATGTCGGCGGCGCATGAGGCCTTCCGCGATCCAGAGCTTGGCTCGCTGGTGTTCGTGGCCAAGCCGTTCGACATCGGCATGCTGCTGATGCTGGTGGACGACGCCGTCTGGTCGTCGTCCATGCCGGTTCTGTTGTGTTAGCGTCGCCGCGCGACCGCCCGGCCCCGGGGTATCCTGTGCCTGCCTGACCTCACGCCCACTTCAGGAGGCTCACGATGAGCATCGGGACCGGACGCACCATCATCCGAGCCGGACGGCTCATCGACGGCACCGGCGTGGCCCCCCAGTCCGACATGGCCATCGTCCTGAACGGCTCGAAGATCGGCGCCATCGAGCCGTGGCGCGAGGCGCTCCGGGTGGGCGCCACGGTCTACGAGTTCCCGGTCGAGACGGTCCTGCCCGGGCTGGTCGATGCCCACTGCCACCTCAGCCTGCTCGGTGCGGGCCTCCGCTACGAGGAGGAGGTTCGCAACGCAAACGAGTTTATGGCGGTGACGGCGGCCTACAACGCCCACGTGATGCTCAAGTCTGGCGTCACGACCCTCCGCGACAACGGCTGCCGCGACAGCATCATGTTCGCGGTGCGGGACGCGATGGATCGGGGGCTGCTGATCGGGCCGCGGATGCTGATCGCCGGGCGGCCGGTGACGCCGACGGGCGGCCACTTCTGGTGGTGCAACGGCGTGGCGGACGGCGACGAGGAGATCTGGCAGGAGATCCGCAAGCTGGTGCAGGAGGGCGCGGATCACATCAAGATCATGGCGAGCGGCGGCGGGACGGCCGGCACGAATCCAGGGCTGCCGGGCTACAAGATGCACGAACTGGCGACAGCCGTCGAGGCGGCGCACTACTACGGGCGGCTGACGACGGCGCACTGCCGCGCCACGCAGGCTGTCGCCAACGCCGTCGAGGCGGGCCTGGACTGCATCGAGCATGCCGAGTTCAACGGCCCCGGCGACCTGATCGAGCACCTTGCCGAGGGGCCGAACCACCAGCCGGCCTGGGACGAAGAGGTGGCGAAGCGGCTGGCAAACTCCAGCACCTACGCCAGCCTGACCCTGCCGGGCAGCGGCTACGCGGCGTTCCGCACACTCAAGGACAAGCTCCAGCGCGAGGGGGTGTCGGCGCTCGCAGCCAGCGAGCGCGAGGCCATCGCACGGGGCGAGGCGGCGCAGGAAGGTCGGGCCGAGAACGTGAGCCGCTTCCTCAAACTGGGGATGCTGCCGCGCATGGTGATCTCCTCTGACGCCGGGCCGTTCGACATCGAGTTCGGCAAGCTGTGGCAGGGGATGGAGGTCGGCGTAGCCGGCGGCATGACGACGATGCAGGCCCTCCAGGCCAGCACCCGGACGGCGGCGGCGGCCTGCGGCATCCTGGACAAGGTCGGGACGCTGGAGGTCGGCAAGGAGGCCGACGTGCTGGTGGTCGAGGCGAACCCGCTGGACGACATCAGCAACCTGCGTGACGTGGTGGCAGTCTTCAAGGGCGGCCAGCGGCTCGTCGGCGACTGACGCGCTCTTCAGCGCGTGCCGCCTTCAGCCCAGCAGGGCAATTGCCTGTTCGTTGGTGCTCCCAGAACGTCGCAAGACGGGCAGTCGGGGCTTGAAAGCCCCGCCTACAGTCATTCCGTCGCTGCGCGACGGACGCCGGGAACGGCAGGGACAGGTGAGCCGGGAGCGTCGCGCAGCGACTGCAGGATGGTAGGCGGGGCTTTCAAGCCCCGACGCGGCGGCACGACGACATCAACATGCGATCGCCCTGG